>NZ_JBEZEH010000168.1:0-16727 GCF_040648775.1 Micromonospora sp. NPDC049089 | reverse complement strand
CACCCGCCGGCTCGAACAACGCGGCGAACGGCGGCACCGCACGCCACCAGCCCAGCAGATGCCGCCCGGCCGGCGGCCCGTCCGGCCGCGGCACAGCCGTCAACGCAGGACACCCAGTACCTGCAGGCGGTACACCAGGTCAACCTGTTCGAGATCACCGCTGGTGACCTGGCTCAGCAGAAGGGTCACGACCAGGGGGTGAAGGACCTGGGCGCGATGCTGAAGACCGACCACACCCAGCTCGACCAGACGGTGCAGCAGACCGCGTCGCAGCTCGGGGTGGAACTGCCGAACGAGCCCAGCGCCGATCAGCAGGCGGTCATCGACAAGCTGAACAACGCCAGCGGCGCGGAGTTCGACCGGCTCTGGGTGACCAGTGAGCTGGCCGGTCACGTCCAGGCCATCCAGGCCACCCAGACGGAGATCTCGCAGGGCTCCGAGCAGTCGGTGGTCCAGTTGGCGCAGACGGCGCTTCCGACGCTTCAGACGCACTACGACGAGTTGGTGGCGCTCGCGAACAAGCTGGGCATCCCGGTTCCGCAGACCAGCGCCAGCGGCACGCCCAGCCCGGGCGGCACCGGCACCGAGTCGCCGGCTCCGGGTGGCACTGTCACCGAGTCGCCGGCTCCGGGTGGCACCGGCACCGAGTCGCCGGCTCCGGGCGGTGGCAGCACCGAGGTACCGGCTCCCAGCGAGAGCTGACGTAGCCACAAGCAGACGGCCGGCCCACCCTCGCGGTGGGGCGGCCGCCCTGTGCGTGCCACGCGCCGTCCTGCGGGCGGCACCGGCCCCAAAACGGCGAGCGGGTCAGTCGGCGCTGGCCAGACCGATCGCGAACGTCTCCTCCAGGTCGTGCTGGGAGTACGCCCGGAAGGCGATGTGGGACTCGGTGTTGAGCACCCCCGGGACCTTGGAGATGCTGCCCGCGATGACCTGGGCGATCTGGTCGAACTCGCGGACCCGGACGATGGCGATGAGGTCGACGTGCCCGGCCACCGAGTAGACCTCGCTGACACCGGGAAGGTTGGCCAGGTTCTCCGCCACCTCGGGGATCGCGTCGGTGGCGCAGTCGATCAGCACGATCGCGGTGATCACGGGGCATTTCTCCGTTCGTCGGCGTCGTCGCCCATGCTAGATGTTCCGGTCCGGGACCGGAGGCGGGAGCATGTTCCGGTCCGTTCCGGTCCGGGACCGGAGGCGGGAGCCGTCGGTGCTCAGCCCTGGGCGGGGCAGGGCACGGTCAGGTCGCTGCCGGCCCGGATCACGTTTCGCAGCCGCTCGCCGGCCCGCACTGTCGCGCCCGGCCACACCACGGTGCGTGACACGTCACCGTCCACCCGCGCTCCCGCGCCGACGACCGACTCCACGCAGTGGCCGGTCACCGTCGCGGACTCCTCGACGAGAACGCCGCCGGCCGCGGCGTGCAGGTTGGCCGCCAGGTAGTCGGCCGGGGTGCCGGTGTCGAAGAAGGTGCCCGGGTAGGACACCACGGTCAGGGCGCCCGCGGCCTCGGCCGGACGCCACACGGCGCGAACCAGGTCCGAGAAGACGACCGGCAGGTCCCGGACCAGCCGCCAGGGCAGCAGCGAGAAGCCGGTGAAGCAGTGCCCGGCGAAGGTACCCGGCGCCGCCGGGTCCGCGGCGGGCTGGCCGAGCAGGCGTACGGTGTGCCCGTCCCAGCCGTCGAGCAGGGCGGCCACGTCCGGGCCCGGGGGAGCAGCCGGGTCGGCGAGGTACGCGTCGGCGTTGCCGACCAGCACCGGACGGCCGTCGATCCAGTCCCGCAGGTTGGCTACCCCGCCGGCGGTGCCCAGCGGGTCGCCCGGCTCCACCGACAGGTGTGCGCGGTCGCCGACGTGCGCCACCACCTGGTCGCCGAGGTAGCAGGCGTTCACAGCGACCCGGTCGGCACCGGCCAGGCCCAGGCCGGCCAGCCGCGCCAACGCCCGATCCAGCAGGGGCACGTTGCCCACCGGGCAGAGCGCCTTGGGCAGCCGTTCGGTGAGCGGGCGCAGCCGCGTGCCCTCGCCGGCGGCCAGCACCACCGCGCACAACTCGGCCGGCACACCGACCGCGCCGGTCACGGGGTCTCGTCGGGCACCGGCGGCGGGAACTGCCCGGCGAGTGGCCCGATGTCGTAGTAGGCGAGCAGCCGGGCCGTCGGCCAGGTCAGCTTGGGCAGGTCGTCCAGGGGGTGCCAGGCGGCCTCGAAGACCTCCCCGCCGTCGACGGTCAGTTGGGTGCTGGACGCCGGCACCTCGGCCTCGAAGACCATGTCCACCCAGCCCTTGGCGTGCACTATCGCGTTCGGCACCGCCGGGCGCAGCCGGGACGGTGGAAGCCGGACGCCGGACTCCTCGAACAGCTCCCGGGCCGCGCCCACCACCGGCGCCTCACCCCGGTTGAGCAGGCCGGCGGGGAGTGACCAACCCTTGCCGGGAGGCTGGCGGAGCATGAGCAACCGACCCGCGCCCGTCGCCTCGGTGTCCCGTACCAGGGTCACCGCGCCGACGATGTACTTGGGCACCGCCAACCGGACCAGGCGCCGACGCACCGGCAGCGGCAGCCGGTAGAAAGCCTGGTAAAAGAGGGCCCGAGCGGTGGCGCGGGAGCGGGGGATCATGACCCCAGGCTAGTGGTCACGAATGTCCTTCGTACGGGCTGGGGCCGGCCGGGTCACTGTCGATGGTCGACCAGGTCGATGAGCTGGCGGACCACGGTGTCCGGTTCGATCACCCGGTCGAAGACCGCGACCAACAGGGTTTCCAGGTCGGGGTAGCCCAACTCCTCGGAGAGGCGCAGTAACGGCAGGTCACTGGCGAGGCCCCGGTTGTGCTGGCGCAGGGCGAGCCCGATGGTGGCCCGACCGAGCCGCACCTTGTCGCTGATCGTGATGCCCGGCTCGGTGTGCTCGGCGAACCATCTGTTGATCTGCATCTGCGCGTGCGGCGACTTGACGAAGGTCAGCCACTCCCGCCGGGGACCGCGCGGCGCCACACCGGCCTCGAAGCCGTTGTCGCCGTCGTTCTCGGTGAAGATCTCCACCACGTCGCCCTCGTCCAGCTCCGAACTGAGCGGGGCCAGCCGACCGTTGATGCGTGCGGCCAGGCAGTGGTCGCCCCGGTCGTTGCCCAGCTCGTACGCGAGGTCGACAGGCGTGGCACCGGCCGGCAGCACGACCTGCCGCCCGTCGGCGAAGACCTGGATCTGCCCCTCGGCCAGGTCGCAGCGCAGCGACTCGTAGAACTGTGCCGGGTCGGCGGCGTCCGGCTCCCAGTCGAGCACCCGGCGCAGCCAGTCCAGCTGCTCGGCACGTGCCGCTGCGGTGCTGCTGCCGGAGCTGGGGAAACGGAAGTCGGCGGCGATGCCGTACTCGGCCGAGCGGTGCATCTCCTCGGTGCGGATCAGCACCTCCACGGTGCGGTCCTGGGGGCCGCAGACGCTGGTGTGCAGCGAACGGTAGAGGTTGTTCTTCGGCGAGGCGATGAAGTCCTTGAAGCGGCCGGGCACCGGTCGCCAGGTGCCGTGGATCGCGCCCAGCGCGGCGTAACAGTCGGTGGCCGGGCCGTCGACCACCACCACGATGCGGGGCAGGTCGTACGGGGCGGTGTGGCCGCCGGCGATGGTGTCCTTCCAGATCGAGTAGAGGTGCCGGGGACGGGGGCTCACCTCGGCGTCGACCCGGCTGCGGCGCAGCGCCACCCGGGCCCGGGTGACCACCGAGTCGAGGTACGAATCCCAACCCGGCCGATCGTGCACGTGCCGGGCCAGCCGGGCGTGCTCGTCGGGCTCGAGGTGCAGCAGCACCACGTCGTCCAGCTCGCGTTTGAGGGTCTGGATGCCCAGCCGGTCGCAGAGCGGGACCAGCACCTCCTGGGTCTTGCGGGCGATCCGTTCCCGCGACGACGCGGAGCGCACCCCGAGCGTCCGCATGTTGTGCAGCCGGTCGGCCAGTTTGATGATCAGCACCCGGACGTCCTTGGCGGCCGCGACGATCATCTTGCGGACCGTCTCCGCCTCGGCGGCCTTGCCGTAGAACGCCTTGTCGAACTTGGTCACCCCGTCGACCAGGTGGGCCACCTCGCCGCCGAAGTCCTCGGAGAGCGCCTGGAGGGTGTAGCGGGTGTCCTCCACGGTGTCGTGCAGCAGCGCCGCGACCAGGGTGGTGGTGTCCATCCCCAGCTCGGCGCAGATCTGCGCCACCGCGAGGGGGTGGGTGATGTACGGTTCCCCGCTCTTGCGGAACTGCCCGCGGTGCATGTTTTCCGCGATCGTGTAGGCACGGCGCAGCACCGCGGGGTCGGTGCCGGCGTGGATGCCCCGGTGGGTGCGGACCAGTTGGGTGACCGGGTCCGAGTCGGTGGTCGGCCAGCTGAGCAGCGACCGCAGCCGGCGGGCGAGCGGCAGCTCACCCGGCTGTGTCGGCAGGGCGCCCCCCAAGGCGGCGCCGTGTCCGGCGTCGACGTCCACGAGGGACACCTCCTCACCCCGGCTCCACACCGCCGGATCCCGGCGGGGGAGCAGGCCCACGAATCGGGCAGGACTGCACTTCCTTAACAGCCTAAGCGAGTCGACGTAGTCCGATCGGTCAGTTGGTCATGAGCGTTCGGTCGAGAGTTGATGGGACGCACCGCCCTCGGCCTTCGCCAGCAGGTCACGGAACCGGGCCGCGCCACTCGCCGGAGAGGACCAACCGGAGGACATCTCGACGAGTCGGGTCTCCGGTCGCTCCAACCAGGACAGGATGCGCTCGGACTCTTCGGCGGTCGCCGCCGGCACCGGACCGTGCCCGCCGGACACCGTCTCGGCGGTGGCCCGGATCGTGGTCAACGTGGGACGCGGGTGCACGCCCGGCGGGGACACGCCCGCACCGGCCAGTCGGCCGTGCCGGACCAACGCCAACTCCCAGCCGCCCCGGGCGGCCGGTCGGGCCGCGGCCAACTCGACGATCCCGGTCAGCGCGGCCAGCCGCTGCATCCGCACCGTGGCCCGCAGCACCGCGGCCAGCCGGGACCGCACAACGGCGGCCTCCTCGTAGCGCTGGTCGGCCGAGAGCACGTCGATCCGCGCGAGCAGCGCGTCCACCACCGGCTGAGGGTCGCTGGCCGTCGCGGTGCGGAAGGGCGCGGCGGCGCTGTCGTCGTACTCCTCGGGGGTGATCTTGTGTTCGCAGGGCGCCGGGCAGCGACCCAGCTCGGCCAGCGCGCAGGCCGGCGTGACGGTGCGCAGCGAGAGCCGGTGCGTGCACTGGCGCAGTGGCACCGCGTCGTGGAAACCGGCGGCGGCCAGCTCGGCGGCCCGTCGGGAGGTGAACGGCCCGAGGTACGCGGTGTCGGTGGGGGAGAGGTCGCGGACGATCGACAATCGAGGGTACGGACCGTCGGTCAGCTTGAGCCAGACCATCCGTTCCGGGTATTTGGACCGGCGGTTGTACGGCGGCGCGTGCGCGGCGATCAACCGCAGCTCACGGACCTCCGCCTCCAACGAGTGGGCGCACTCCACCGCCTCGACCCGCTCGGCCGCGCCCAGCATCTCCGAGATTCGGGCGCGCTTCTCGCCGGCGGTGAAGTAGCTGCGCACCCGGGTGGCGATGTCGACGGAGGTGCCCACGTAGAGTGGCCGGTCGTCGGCGGCCCGGAAGATGTAGACCCCGGGAACCTTGGGCAACCCCTCGGCCAGGTGCCGCTTGCGGCGCTGGGTCGGGGTGACCGCGCGGGCGAACTCGATGGCGTCGCCGATCGTGTCCACCCGGTGCCCGCCGAGCCGGCCGATCAGCCCGTGCAGCACGTCGACGGTGGCCTTCGCGTCGTCCAACGCCCGGTGGGTGGGCTGGGTGGCGGTGCGGAAGTAGGCGGCCAGGGTGCCGAGCTTGCGGTTGGGCACCTCGTCGCGGGTCAGCACCCGGCGGGCGAGTGCTGCGGTGTCCAGGACCCGGGGGTTGGGCCAGCGGTAACCGTGCTTCGCGCACGCGGCCTTGAGGAAGCCCACGTCGTACGGGGCGTTGTGGGCCACCAGCACCGCGTCGTCGATGAACTCCAGGAAGCTCGGCAGCACCTGCTCGATCGGTGGCGCCGGCACCAGCATGGCCTGGGTGATGCCGGTCAGCACCGTGATGAACGGCGGAATCGGCTGGCCCGGGTTGACCAGGGTCGCCAGCACCCCCAACTGCTCGCCACCGCGCACCTTGACCGCGCCGATCTCGGTGATGCCGCCGCCGTCCGGCGCGCCGCCGGTGGTCTCCAGGTCGACCACCACGAAGGTCGTCGCGTAGAGCGGCAGAGCCGGGTCCACCCCGCCCACCGCTGAGTCGAGACCGGCCAGTGACTCCTGGACGTACTCCGCCTGTGCCATCGGCGGCACGCTAGCGCCCCGGTCCGACACTCCCGTCGCAGCCGTCCCATCAGTCACCATGGGGCTAGGATGAGAGATCGGCTCACTCACCGGGCGGTGGGCCCGGTCGCGGTGGGAGACTTGCCACATGCCCCTCACCGAGCCGTACGACGACCACCTCCCGCAGGAGGATCCGGTCGCGCTCGACGGTGCTGTGGGCAACCCGGACGACAACGTAGTCAACGGCACATTGGACGCATCGGACCCGACAATGGTCGACGGCCCCGCCGCCGAGCCGGAGCCGACCCTGCCCGAGCCGGTCCGGCAGCGGATCGTGACGCTGACCGCCGCGGTGCTGCCCACCCTCCCCACCGACGAGGTCCCGGTGCCCTTGCGCCGGGTTGCCAAGTTCGCCCCCAACCGACGCGCCCGGCTCGGCGCGCCCGTCATCGCCGCCCAGCTCACCGCCGACCCGCTGTTCCGGCAGCGGGTCACCGCGCGGGTCCTGGCCGACGCCGGTGACCTCGGTGCGGCGGTGGTCGAGGGCACCGCGCCGGCCGCCGCCGACCCGGTCGAGGTGGCTGCGCTGGCCTACCTGGCCCGGCCCCGTGGCTGGCGGGAGCTGATCGACGCCAGCGGCGCGGCAGTGCGCGCCGAGGCGGACAGCGCCGTCGTCGCCGAGTTGGTCCGCGAGGCCGAGCAGCGGGCAACCCGGGCCGAGCACGACCGCGCGGTGGCCCGGGTCGAGGCCGAGAAGCTGCGCGACGAGTTGGCCCGCGTCCGGGAGGAGCTGGGTCAGCTCCGCGAGGAGTCCCGACAGGTGGCCCGCACCCTGCGCGAGACCCAGGCCCGCGAGCGCAAGGCCACCGAGCTGTTGGCCACCGAGCGCGGCCGGGCGGCCCGCGCCAGCGCCGACGTGGACGCCGAACTCCGTCGCGCCCGGGCCCGGCTGGCCGAGGCCGAGGCCTCCGCCGGGGTGGCCCGCGCCAGCGCCAAGGAGGCGCGCTCGGTCGACGACGCCCGGCTCTGGCTGCTCCTGGAGACCATCGGCCAGGCCGCCGTCGGGCTGCGCCGGGAGCTGGCGCTAGACCCGGTGGACAAACTCCCGGCCGACTTCGTCGCCGACGCGTTCGCCGAGCAGCCGGGCACCGCCCCGGCCGGCCCCGCCGCCCGCGCCCGCGACACCGATGACCCGGCCCGGCTCGACCAGTTGCTCGCCCTGCCCCGGGCGCACCTGGTGGTGGACGGCTACAACGTCACCAAGCGTGGCTTCGGCGAGATGTCCCTGGAGCAGCAGCGCAAACGCCTGATCACCGGGCTGGGCGGGATCGCCGCGCAGACCGGCGACGAGGTCACTGTGGTCTTCGACGGCGCCGAGCGGATGCACGGGCTGCCGCCCGCGCCGCGCGGCGTACGGGTGCTCTTCTCCCGCAAGGGTGAGACCGCCGACGAGCTGATCCGGCGACTGGTCCGTGCCGAGCCGGCGGGCCGGCCGGTGGTCGTGGTCTCGTCGGACCGCGAGGTCGCCGACGGGGTACGCCGCCACGGCGCGTACCCGCTGGGCGCGGACTCGCTGCTGCGGCGGCTCGCCCGCTCCTGAGCCGTTTCGGGCACGTCCTGCTGCCGCACCGCTGCGTGGCCGCGCAGGCTGTCGCACCGGGGCGTTAGCATCGCCGCGACCGCCGAGGGACGGGAGTCGTGATGGCTCGTGATGAGGTCAAGGTCTTCGTCGACGAGGATCTGCGGGGTGCGCGTTTCGACAGATCGACGCTGGCCGGCGCGGTGATGCGCGGCGTCGACGTGAGTGGCCTGGACATCGACGCGCCGTGGTTGGCCGAGACCGCGCTGCTGGTCAACGGTGTCGATGTGGTCCCGCTCGTCGAGGCTGAGCTCGACCGGCGGTTCCCCGGCCGCGATCTCAGGCGGGCCAGCGAACCCGCCGATCTGAGGGAGGGGTGGGCGGCGGCCGAGCGAGCCTGGGCGGCGGCGGTCGATCGGGTCCTCGCCATGCCCGAGGGCGCTGTCGACGTCTCGATCCACGGCGAGTGGTCGTTCGCGCAGACGCTGCGTCACCTCGTGTTCGCCGCCGACGTGTGGCTGGGCAAGGCGATCCTGCGCCTGCCGCGGCCGTTCCATCCGCTCGGCCAGTCGCATGTCGAGTACGAGACCGACGGCTTCGACATGTCGGTCTTCGCCACGGAGCAGCCTGCCTTCGAGGTGGTCCTTCGGGTGCGGGCCGAGCGGCAGGCGATGGTGCGCGATTTCCTCGCTACCGTCACGCCGGACGTGCTGGCCGAGTCTCGGCCGAGCGCGTGGTGGCCCGAGCACATCGTGTCCGTCCGGCACTGCCTTCACGTGATCCTGAACGAGGAGTGGCAGCATCTGCGCTTCGCCCTGCGTGACCTCGACGCGCAGCGCTGACACCTGGCCCTCACTGCTGCTCGGGCCGCTGTCCGATGGCCGGTAGTCGCCGGGTCAGCTCGCGACGCAGTGCGTCGGTGCGCGGCTCCATCCAGGTGAGCCGGACGACCAGCTCGTAGGGGCCGCGTCCGGGAGGCGACCACTGTCCGGCTCGCATGGGCGGACGAGTCTGCTGCGGGTCGCGGGTCACGACCACCAGCCGCGGATCCAGGCGTCCCCGCACCTGGGCGCTGGCCACGTTGACCCAGTCGATGCTGAGTGTGGTCCCCTTCGGTCCGCTCAGGTGCAGCGTTTCGTCGGTCAACCGCAGCGGCAGGCGAGGCTGATGGCGCAGCTGCCAGTTGGTGGTCAGCGCGACGCAGCCGCCGATCATGCCGAAGCGCAGCAGCACCTTCCACCACGCCTCGTCGAACACCACCGTGTAGAAGGTGAGGAGAGCCGCGCCGACCAGCACGGCGAGAGCCATGGCGAGGCGATGTCGGCGCGGGGAGTACCGGAACTCCACGACGGACGAAGCATCGAGATCGGCCACGGTCGCTCAGTGCCCGGGTGGTCGGTCGGCCAAACGATGCCTCCCCTTCGCTCGGTCGGCACGAGTTCCTCCCGGTCGGGTGGGATACCCCGATATCGCTGATCTGGAGTGGATCTAGCCCTGAAACAGGCGGTCGGATCGGGTTGCTGTCGTACCCGGTGGTTAGTGTCGATGTCACCGACGGTGCCCGGTCGGCGACAAAAGGAGTCGCCCGTGTGCCGCGAGCCGATCAGGAGGCGTGATGCTCATCGACTGCGACGGGTGCGCGAAGCGGGCCGACGGCTGTTCCGGCTGCCCGCTGACCGCCCTGTTCGACGAGACGTCCCCGGCGGCCGGGTTGGTCGCCGCCGAGGTCGAGGCCATCGAGGTGCTCGCCCGGTCCGGCTTCGACGTGGAGGTGCTGGCCGCGCCCGCGCGCCCGGAGGTCGCTCCCCGCCGCCCCGCCCGCCGGGTCGCCTGAGCCTTACACCGCGCCCGGAAGCAGGCTTCTCGCGGGCCATAGGATGAGCGGTCACGGCGGGAGGAGCGGCGCGATGAGCGAGGTACGGCGGGACGACGGCGGGCTCGTCGGCGGCGCTGCGTCCGGTGGCGCTGCGTCCGGTGGCGCTGCGTCCGGTGGCGGCGATCCGGCCCGCCGGGCGGTGACGCGGTGACGCCGCGGGGTTGGGCGCTGCTGACCCTGGCCGGGCTGGCCCTCGTGCTGGTCGTGCTGGCCGCGTTGCTCATCCCGTGGCACCGTCCGCCGGCACCTCGGGCCGACCAGCTCGCCGCGCTGGGCGACCTGCCGGCCGAGCAGGTGGCCAAGGGGCGGGAGTTCCGAGCCGCGCTGCGTCCCGGTGGCTACGCCGCGCTCGCCGTCGGGCTGCTGATCGCCCTCGCGCTCGGGTTGACCCCGCTGGGCAGTCGCCTGGTCGAGCTGGTCGGCCGGCCCTTCGGTGGGCACTGGGCAGCGCAGGCCGTGCTCGGCGGGCTGGCGGTGGTGCTCGTCGCCGACCTGGTGACGCTCCCGTTCGCCGCCTGGCGGCAGAGCGTGCTCACCCGCTACGGGTTGAGCACCAACGGCTGGAGCGGCTGGGCTGTCGACCTGCTCAAGTCGTACGCCGTCAGCGCGGTGATCGGCGCGGTGGCGCTGTTCGGCTTCTACGCAGTCATCCGGCTCGCGCCACGCTGGTGGTGGGCATTCGGTGCGGCCGGCGCCGCCGTGCTCGTGGTGCTGCTGTCGTTCGTGCTGCCGGTGCTGGTGGAGCCGGTGTTCAACCGGTTCACCCCGATGGAGCAGGGTCCGTTGCGCACCGAGCTGATGAGCATGGCCGCCCGCGACGGGGTGCCGGTGCGTGACGTGCTGGTCGCCGATGCCTCCCGGCGCACCAGGGCGGTCAACGCGTACGTCTCCGGTCTCGGGCCGACCCGACGGGTGGTCGTCTACGACACGCTGCTGCGCGAGGCGACCCCGGCCGAGGTGACCGCCGTCGTGGCGCACGAGTTGGGGCACGCGAAGGATTCCGACGTGGCGGCCGGCACGCTGACCGGGGCGCTGGGTGCCGCGGCCGCCGTGGTGGCGCTCTACCTGCTCGGCTCGTGGGGGCCACTGCTACGGCTGGCAGGTGTCGACTCGGTGGCCCAACCGCGCGCGTTCCCGCTGCTGATCGCCCTGGTCACGGTGGCCGGGCTGGTCGCCGCTCCGGTGCAGGCGCTGATGTCCCGACGGGTGGAGGCGCGGGCCGATGCGCACGCGCTCGCGCTCACCGACGACCCGGAGTCCTTCGAGTCGATGCAGCGCCGGCTGGGCTCGGTCAACCTCGGTGACCCCGACCCGCCCCGCTGGGAATACCTCTACTCGGCCTCACACCCGTCCACAGTGGAGCGGATTGCCGCCGCCCGCGCGTACGCCCGGGAGGCCGGCCGATGAACCGCACCCTGCTGATCACCAATGACTTTCCGCCCCGCCCGGGTGGGATCCAGTCGTTCGTGCACCACCTCGCGGTCCGTCAACCGGCCGGCTCGGTGGTCGTCTACGCGTCGAGCTGGCGCGGGGCGGCGAAGTTCGACGCCGACCAGCCGTACGAGGTGATCCGGGAGCGCACCCGGGTGTTGTTGCCCACCCCGTTGATCGCCCGCAGGGCGGCCCGGTTGGCTCGCGCGTACGACTGCGACACGGTGTGGTTCGGCGCGGCGGCCCCGTTGGGCCTGCTCGCGGCCGGCCTGCGGCGGCGGGCCGGCATCCGTCGGGTGGTGGCGCAGACCCATGGCCACGAGGTCGGTTGGGCGGCCGTGCCGGCCGCCCGGCCGGCGCTGCGGCGCATCGGTCGGGGTGTGGACGTGACCACCTATCTGGGCGAGTACACGCGCAGCCGGTTGGCCCGGGTGCTGGACGGGGTGACCGAGCTGCGCCGCCTCGCGCCCGGGGTCGACGTGGACACCTACCACCCGAGCGTGGACGGTGAACAGGTCCGGGCCCGGCTCGGTTTGACCGACCGGCCGGTGGTCGTCTGTGTGTCCCGGCTGGTGCCGCGCAAGGGTCAGGACACCCTGATCCGGGCCCTGCCGGAGATCCGCCGCCGGGTGCCCGAGGCGGCGCTGCTGATCGTCGGTGGCGGGCCGTACCGGGCGACCCTGGAGAAGCTGGCCCGCCAGGCCGGTGTGGAACGGGATGTGGTGTTCACCGGCACTGTGCCGTCGGTCGAGTTGCCGGCGCACTACGCGGCCGGTGACGTCTACGCGATGCCGTGCCGTACCCGCAACCGTGGTCTCGACGTCGAAGGGCTGGGCATCGTCTACCTGGAGGCATCAGCGACCGGCCTGCCGGTGGTGGCCGGTGACTCCGGGGGAGCGCCGGACGCCGTCCGGGAGGGGGAGACCGGCTACGTCGTGGGCGGCCGGGACATCGCCCAGCTCGCCGACCGGGTCGCCCGGCTGCTCGCCGACCGGGACCTGGCCCGTCAGCTGGGCGCGGCCGGCCGGGCCTGGGTGGAACGGGAGTGGCGCTGGGAGACGCAGGCGGACCGCATGGCGGCACTGCTCGCCGGCTGATCGCCGCCCGCGTTCAGCTCTCCCGGGCGGGCGCGTAGTGCGGCACGTACTCCTGGCCGGTGAGCCGCTGGATCGCCGCCATCACCTCGTCGGTGACCGTCCGGATGTCCCGCGGCCCGTTGATCCGCTCGGCGACCGGGATCGGCGGGCCGAACCGCAGGGTGATCGGGTGGCGACGGGGCAGCCGCGCGTCGACCGGCAGCACCTCGGCGGTGCCGAGCACGCCGACCGGGATGATCGGCACCCCGGCGTCGCGGGCCAGCCGGGTCATCCCGACCCGGCCTCGGTAGAGCCGCCCGTCCGGGGAGCGGGTGCCCTCCGGGTAGACGGCGACCAGGCCGCCGGAGCGGAGTACCGGGACGGCGGCGTCGAGGGCGCGCAGGGCGGCCCGGCCGTCGGCGCGGTCGACCGGGATGGCGCCCATGCCGGCGACGATCCGCCGGTTGAGCCAGCCGCCCGGACCCCGGCCGTTGAAGTACTCGACCTTCGCCCAGAAGGTGACGTGTCGGGGCGCCGAGCAGACGAGGAACAACTCGTCGGCGACGGACAGGTGGTTGCCGGCGAGGATCGCGCCGCCGTGTCGGGGCAGGTGCTCCAGCCCTTCCACCCGGGGCTGCCAGCCAAACCGCAGCACGGTGCCGACGGTCAGCTTGGTGACGTCGTACAGCAGGGGCACGTGTCCTCCGGGTTGGTTTTCAGGCGGGCGTCGGGCCGAGGTGCGCGTCCAACGCGGCGTGCAGCAGGGCATCGTCGTCGGTGGCGCCGGTGGCCAGCGGCAGGCTGCCCCAGGCCCAGAGTTGGGCGATGCCGTGCAGGTTCGCCCAGAGCGCGCCGGCCAGCACCGCTGCGGGCGCGTCGGTGGGCCGGCGTGCCTGCGCCACCAGGTCGGCCAGCATGGCGAACAACGGCAGGCTCGTCTCGCGCAGCCGAAGTCGGCCACTGTCCAGCAGGTCGTGGCGGAACATCAGCTCGAACATGCCGCGGTGGGCCGCCGCGAAGTCCAGGTACGTCCGGGCCAGCGCGGTCAATCGGGTACGGGGGTCCGGACCGACGTCGCGCAACGTTCGCTCGATCTGGGCGGTGAGGTCGGCGAAGCCCTCCCGGGCGATGGCGGAGAGCAGGTCGACGTGGGTGGGGAAGTAGCGGCGCGGTGCACCGTGCGAGACCCCGGCGCGCCGGGCTATCTCCCGCAGCGACACCGCCGACTGGCCCTCGCGCAGCACGAGGTCCACCCCGACGGCCACCAACCGAGCCCGCAGCCCCGTCTCGTCCGCGTCCATAGACACTGTCTACCAGCCCCCGTAGACGGTGTCTACCTCTTGCCCTGCGGCGCGTGGTGCGGTGCCCAGCCGCGACGTCGTCCACTTTGGCGGTGGGTTGGCTCACGCAGGCGTGTCTCGGCGGCCTGCCGTGCCTTGCCGGAATCAGCATGATGTCTGTGAGTCATCAAGATGACTCACAGACATCACACTCAACGCAGTGTCCGGGCCGCGCTGTCCGCTCGCGTCGTTCGCTCGACCCCTGGCCACGGCTGCTCCCCTGCGAGTTTCGTGAAGCGCCCACTGGTGAGCCCGGCGAGCTGCGGGTGATAGGTGCCGGGTGAGCCGCAGTGTGCGAAGTGGGCGGGAACGGGTGGAGCGTGGGCGGGCCCGAGGGTCAGCGGATGCGGGCCAGGATGCGATCGGCGGGGGCCGGGCGGCCGAAGTGCCAGCCCTGGGCCGCGTCGCAGCCGATCGCGCGTAGCCGCTCGGCCTGCCCGGCGGTCTCCACCCCCTCGGCGGTGACGGTCAGGTCCAGCGCGTGCGCCAGCGAGACCAGGGAGGCGAGGATCCGCTCGTCGGTGCGGCCGACGGAGGGCGACCGCAGGCCGGCCACGAACTCCCCGGCCACCTTCAGTTCGGTCACCGGCAGGTCCCGCAGGTAGGCCAGGTTGCTGTAGCCGGTGCCGAAGTCGTCGATGGCGATGCGCACCCCGAGGTCGGCAAGGACCCGCAGGGCGCGGACGGGCTCCTCGGCGGTGCTCATCATCGTGCTCTCGGTGATCTCCAGTTGGAGCCGCTCCGGTGGCAGGCCGGTCTGCCGCAGCAGCGCCCGGACCTCCTGCACCAACCCGGGCCGGTGCACCTGCCGTACCGCCAGGTTGACGCTGACGAAGGGCGCGGCGGCACCCCCGGCCGACCACGCCTCGGCCTCGCGGCACGCCTCGGCCAACACCCAACCGCCCAGCTGGACGATCAGGCCGGTCTCCTCGGCCAACCCGATGAAGCTGTCCGGGCGCAGCACCCCCAACTCGGGGTGCCGCCAGCGGACCAGCGCCTCCACGCCGACCAGGCTGCCGTCGCGCAGTGAGGTCAGCGGCTGATAGTCGAGGTAGAACTCGCCCCGCTCCAACGCCGCCGGGATCGCCGCGGAGAGCGCGTAGCAGGCCAGTTCACGTTGGTTGCGCTCGGCGTCGTAGAGCGCCCAGCGTGCCCCACCGGCGGACTTCGCCCAGTGCAGAGTGCTGCCGGCGGCCCGCATCAGGTCCGTGG
The DNA here is from genome assembly GCF_040648775.1 of Micromonospora sp. NPDC049089. Lineage (NCBI taxonomy): Bacteria > Bacillati > Actinomycetota > Actinomycetes > Micromonosporales > Micromonosporaceae > Micromonospora > Micromonospora sp. NPDC049089. The sequence continues at coordinate 1,883 of NZ_JBEZEH010000168.1, read as the reverse complement.
GGTTGGCCCCGGCGACCTGGCGCTCGACGATGCCGATGCTCGCGGAGATCTGCAACTCGTGCCCGTCGACCAGGGCCGGTGTGCCTACCGCGGCGAGCGCGGTCTCGGCCACCGCCACCATGTCGTCGGTGCCGGCGGTGGGTTCCACCAGGATGACGAACTCGTCGCCGCCGAGCCGGGCCACCAGGTGCTCACCCATGGCCTTGCGCAGCCGCTCGGCCACCGTCGCCAGCAGCAGGTCACCGATCTGGTGCCCCAGCGTGTCGTTGACCACCTTGAAGCGGTCCAGATCCAGGAAGCACACCCCGACCCGCTGCGCGCCCCGGCCCGGTTCGTTGAGCGCGGCGGCGAGCCGTTCGGTGAACAGCGTCCGGTTGGGCAGGCCGGTCAGCGGGTCGTGGGTGGCCTGATGCCGAAAACGGGCCTCGCTGGCCCGCAGCGCCCGCTCGGCCTGGGTGCGAGCCCGCATGGCGGCGCGGCGGATCGACTCCTGCTCGTCGAGCGTCCGGTCGCGCAGCGCGCGGGCGTAGCCGGTTGCCACGGCCGCCAACAGCCGGGCCATCCGGTCCTCGACGTCCTCGGCCACCAGGCCCAGGTCGCGCACCAGGCGGAGCTGGATGACCTCGACGGTACGACCCAGCCCTTCGGCGGAAGCGATGTGCGCGGCGACCAACTCGGCGCCGACCCGGTGCCCGGCACGCAGGTCGAACGGCTCGGTGAGCAGCGCCCCGGCCAGTTGCCCGGTGAGCCGGTCCAGCAGGGACTCCAACTGGGCCTGGGTCATCGGTAGGTAACTGGTGCCGGAGACCGCCTTCGCCCAGGCCCGGGCGAAGGTCCCCGGGTGGGAGGCCGCCCCGGGCGACTCAGTCACCGAGGCGCCCGACGCCGCCCATGAAGACCGCGCGCTCGGCGTCCTCCGCGCTCTCCGGGGTGTCCGGTCGCCACTGGGGCACCCAGACCACGCCCGGGTCGAGCAGCTCGAAGCCGTCGAAGAGCGCGGTCAGCTCGGCGCGGCTGCGCACCGACAGCGGGTTGTCGGTGCGCCGGTAGACCCGCTCCGCCTCGGCGCGTTCGTCCTCGCTGCGCCCGTCGTCGCTGGCCTGCGACAGCACCAGGTAGCTGCCGGGCGCCAACGCGTCGCGCAGCGTCCGCAGCAGCTCCGCCGGCCGGTCGTCATCGGGGACGAAGTGCAGGACGGCCACGATCATCACGGCCACCGGTTGGCTCAGGTCGAGCAGCTTGTGGACGTCCGGATGGGCCAGGATCGCCTCCGGGTTGCGCAGGTCCTCCTGCACGATTGCGGCCTGCTCGTTGCCGGCGAGGATCTCGCGGCTGTGCGCCACCGCCACCGGGTCGACGTCCACATAGACCACTCGCGACCGGGGGTCGAGCTGCTGGGCGATCTCGTGCACGTTGCCGACCGTCGGGATGCCCGAACCGATGTCCAGGAACTGCCGGATGCCGGCGTCGGCGAGGTGGTGCACGGCGCGGCGCAGGAACGCCCGGTTGGCCTGGGCCATCAACGGCGCCTCGGGCACCGCGGCGACCATGGCCTGCGCGGCGGCCCGGTCAGCGGCGAAGTTGTGCGAGCCGCCGAGGTAGTAGTCGTACATCCGCGCGACGCTCGGGCGCTCGATGTCGATGGTGTCGGGTGCCCAGTCCGGCCGCTGCATGCGTTTCACCCCTCGGAATCCGCGACGCGAGCATCATCGCCCGCGCGGGTATTGTGCACCCGCCACGCACGCCAGACCATAGCGCGCCGAAGGTTGCCCGCCGACGTCGGTCGATGCGCGACGGTCCGCGCCGGCAGAAGCTGGCGCGGACCGGCGGTCGCGTCGTGCCGCGCGGCGGGGGGGGGGGAGGGGCGTAGCTCGGGGCGGGCC
>NZ_JBEZEH010000167.1:0-16762 GCF_040648775.1 Micromonospora sp. NPDC049089 | reverse complement strand
TTGGCCTGACCGGCGGCGACCTCTTCCGCCGTCCAGTAGCCGGAGTCGATCAGCGTCGCCTTGATGTCGTCCTTGTAGACGGTCGCGATCGGCAGCAGGTACGCCGGGACGACCTTGACACCGTTGTTGTACGTCTTGGTGTCGTTGGCCTGCGGCTCCTTCTTCTGAAGGAAGGCCTCGGCCGCGTTCACGGCCTGCTCGGCCAGCAGCCGGGTGTCCTTGAAGACCGTGGAGCTCTGCACGCCGTCGTTGATCAGCTTGATCGAGGCGATCTCCGCGTCCTGGCCGGTCACCACGGGGAGCTTCTTCGCGCCCTTGCCGTAGCCGGCGTTCTGCAGGGCGGTGATGATGCCGCGGGAGATGCCGTCGTACGGCGAGAGCACCCCGTCGACCTTCGAGCCGTCGTTGTAGGCCGAGGTCAGCAGGTTCTCCATCCGCTTCTGCGCGGTCTCCTGCTGCCACCGCAGGGTGGCTACCTGCTCGGGGGTGGTCTGCTTGGACTTGACGACGAGCGTGCCGTCGTCGATGAACGGCTTCAGCGTGTCCATCGCGCCGCCGAAGAAGAACTGGGTGTTGTTGTCATCCAGCGACCCGGCGAAGAGCTCGACGTTCAGCGGCCCCTTGGCGGTGCCCTTCGAGCCGTCCTTGTTCAGCAGGCCGAGACCGACGAGCAGCGCGGTGCCCTGGGCGACGCCAACCTTGTAGTTGTCGAAGCTGACGTAGAAGTCGACGTCCTTGCTGCCACGGATCAGTCGGTCGTAGGAGATGACCGGGATCTTCGCGGCCGCGGCGGCCTGCAGCTGGCTGCTGAGGGCAGTGCCGTCGATCGCGGCGAGGATCAGGACGTCCGCACCCTGGGTGATCATCTGGTCGACCTGCTGCGACTGCGTGGGGATGTCGTCGCCGGCGTACTGGAGGTCGACCTTGTAGCCCTTGGCCTCCAGCTTCGACTTGACCGCGTTGCCGTCGGCGATCCACCGCTCCGACGTCTGGGTCGGCATCGAAACACCGATGGTCAGGTCGCTCGGCTTCTCGTCGCCGGACTTCTCACCGCTGCCCGCACCCCCGCCGCTGCACGCCGCCAAACTCAGCGCGAGTGCCGCGCCGCCGAGAGCAACCAGGAATTTCCTGCCCACGGGCTTCTCCTCTCTGGACTCCCCCGCCGACTGCCGGGGCCCACTGTCATCTTTCGGGTAGTGTTAGCGCTCACATAGATTGCGTCAACACCAGATCCGAAATACCGGTGTCACGGTCTCGTAACGGAGCATCCAGGCGAGCGTAGCCATGTGGCCGATCCGCCGGAAGGGCAGGACGCGGCAACTCTGCGTGTTCGTCCGCCGCACTCTACAGACGGATGCCCCCGGACGACATCTGTCGTCCGCGGGCACCAGCACCACCGTCGGATCAGGCGGGCCGCCTCGACCTCGGCGGTCGGCGACCCCGGTCGGCTACCGCTGCGACCACCGCTGGTTCGCCGCCGCGGTGCAGGTCCAGAGGATCACCGTGGTGCCGTTGGCCGTCGCGTTGTTGTTGACGTCCAGGCAGAGCCCGGTCTGCGCGTTGCTGATCGTGCCGTTGGAGTTGACCGCCCATTGCTGGTTGGTCCCGCCGTTGCAGTCCCAGATCTGCACCTTGGCGCCGGCCGCGGCGTTCGACGGCGCGTCCAGGCACTTGCCCAGGGCCTGAAGGGTCTGGCCGCTCCTGGTCCAGCGCTGGTTGGCGGCGCCGTTGCAGTCCCAGATGACCGGCTGCGTGCCGTTCGTCGTGTTGCTGTTCGGCACGTCGAGGCAGCGGCCGGAGGAGGCGCTGGCATACGCGCTCGACGTGGTCGGCGGCGGCGTCGTCGGAGGAGTCGTCCCGCCACCGCTGACCCGGTACACCACGGTGCCGTGGGCGGGGACGCTGGCGCTGATGGTCCCGCTGCTGGTGCTCGTGCCGCCGGTCCACGCCTCGACCAGGGTGAACGACGAGCCGGACTTGCCGATGGCCGCTGTCGTGGTCGAGATCGTCGTCGTCGAGCCGCCCTGGTTGAGGAGGGCGACGGCGACGTCACCGTTGGCGAGCCGCTTGGCCAACACCCGACGCGTGCCGTCGAACGACACCTGCGCCCCCTGCAACCCGAGCGAGTCCTGGTTGATCGCGATCAGGTTGGCGTTCTTGAGGATGGTCTGCGTGGCGGCGTTCATGTTCCGCACGTCGTTGCCGGCGATCAGCGGAGACGCCATGATCGCCCACATGGCGAAGTGGCTGCGCATCTCCGTGTCGTTCATGCCGCCGCGACCGACCTCCATCATGTCGGGGTCGTTGAACCCACCCGGGCGCGCGTAGGACGCCAGCGGAACGGTCACGTTGATGATGTTCTGGATGCCCATCGGGTACCCGTTGCTCTGGCCGGTGTCCCACGCGTTGGTGATGTCCTCGGTGGTTCGCCACATGTTCGCCACGTCGCCCCAGTTGCGCTGCGGGCCGGTCTTGGCGTGGATGCTGTTGGAGTTGATGCTGTAGACGATCGGTCGGCCGGTGGCGGCCAGGGCGTCACGCATCTTGGCGAAGGTGGTCACCTGGTCGTTGATGCTGCCCTCCGGCGAGCACCAGTCGTACTTGAGGAAGTCGACGCCCCAGGCGGCGAACTGGCGTGCGTCCTGCACCTCGTGGCCGCGGCTGCCGGTCGCGCCGGGGTAGGAGCCGAAGTACTGGGCACAGGTCTTGTCGACCGGCACCTGATAGAGGCCGAACTTCAGGTTCCGGGCGTGCAGATAGTCGCCGAGCGCCTTCATTCCGCTGGGGAACCGGGTGGGGTCGCCCTGGATGTTGCCGGAGCTGTCGCGGTTGGGGTTGAACCAGCAGTCGTCGACCACGACGTAGTTGTAGCCCAGGTCGCGCATGCCGCTGCTGACGATCGCATCAGCCGTCTGCCGGATCAGCGCCTCGTTGATGTTGCAGCCGAACGAGTTCCATGAATTCCAACCCATGGGGGGCGTACGCGCCACGCCGTTGTCGAGTGCCTGCGCCGCCGGGGCACGGAGGCCGACGAGGGTGCCGGCGATCAGTATTCCGGCCGCCAGTACGCTCCCCCAGCGACGACCTCGGGTATTGCGGTTCATCGAGCCTCCTGTCAGTGACGCCCGCCCGTGATTACGATCTCTGGTCGGTACGCCGATAGTTGGGTGCCAATTTTTGTTAGCGTTAACAGAGACGCCCATCATGTTACGGCGACATTTCACGAGGTTCAATACCTTCACCGCTCTGCATCGCTAGACATCGATTGGTCACACTGTGCAACCCATCGAGTCACGTCTTATCAGACGAGGAAGGCGGAATTCGCGCACGCTGGCGCGGACCCATACGCGCTGCGGTGGGACTGCTCCCCGCCACTACGCGGGGCGACCTGCGGTTGCTCCGACGGTCAGCGGCGAGGTGGAGCGACGCTCTCGCGGGCGACCAGAGCGGGGGCGATGGTCTGCCGCAGCGCCCCGCCGGTGCCCGACTCGATCTGCGACAGCAGCATCTGCAGGCTCGCTCGCGCCACCGCGTCGAAGTCCGGTCGGACGGTGGTCAGTGGCGGAATGAAGTACGCCGCCTCCGGCACGTCGTCGAAGCCGACCACGCTGATCTCGTGCGGCACCTGTCGGCCGAACTCGTGCAGCGCCCGCAGCACGCCCAGCGCGAGATGGTCGTTGGCGGTGAAGACGGCGGTGACCTCCGGCATCCGCGCCAACATCTGCCCGCACCGGTAACCGGAGGCCGCGGACCAGTCCCCCGGCATCGGCGGCGGCGGATCCAGCCCGGCGGCCAGCAACGCCTGCCTCCAACCGTCGATCCGACCCACGCTGTCGAACCAGTCGGTCGGCCCGGAGACGTGCCAGACGGTGCGGTGCCCGGCGTCGAGCAGATGTTGCGTCGCTGCCCGGGCGCCCGCCACCTGGTCGACGGTCACCAACGGCACCGGCCGACTCGGGTCACCGTCGACCGTGACCAGCGGGACATCCTTGGGCAGGCGCTCCAGCGCCTCACCGGCCGACTCGACCGGGGCGATGACCACGATGCCGGCGACCCGGTGCGACAGGTGCCGCTCCACGGCGGCCGAGATGGAGCGGTGGTCCAGGTTCCGCACGCTGCCGACGCTGACCGCGAAGCCCTCTTCGGCGGCGGTCTGCTCCAGCGCGGCCAGCAGCGATGCCGGACCGTAGAGCGTCGTGTTCTGCGCGACCACGCCGATGACCTGCGATCGACCGGTCACCAGGGCGCGTGCCGCGCCGTTGGGGCGGTAGCCGAGTTCGGCAATCGCCGCGCGGACCCGAAGCCGGGTCTGCTCACGGACGTTGGGGTGCCCGTTGAGCACCCGCGACACCGTCTGATGGGAGACACCGGCGAGACGAGCAACGTCCGTCATCGCGGGACCGTGGACGGCCATTTCGCTCCCCCCGCTACATCTCCGGCCCGCGGCCCGTCGACGTCGACTGGAGCGGTCCGGCCCGATCCCCCTCGCTCAGTCACCACGCCGGTGCTGAATCCCAGGTGACCAGCGCTGGATCGCCGACAGTCTACGCCAGCAACGACCCCGGACACGGCATGCCTGTGCGGGGACCGCCCGACGCGCCGAAGCCGTACAACGCGGTGCCGTCCGGAATCCCGCACCAACCGGTACGGGACATGGTCCTTGTGTGGTGCGCCGGCCTGTTCCTCACTCCTGGACAGAGCGCGGAACAGGCCGGCGAGGACCTGACGCGGTGGCGCGGGCAACACATGCCGCCAGGCCTGCGTCGCAGCGCCACCGGTCAGAGCGATCGTCGTGTGATCGGTGTCACGGGGTGGTCAGGTCGAAACGCCGCACGGTGACCGCGCCACCGAGCGCCTGCGTCGCGTGGTTGAACACGGCGAACCGGTAGCCCATGAAGAACTGCCAGTTGTTCGCCAGTGTCAGGGCGTTGCCGAACGAGGTGAAGTTCACCCCGTCCGTGCTGTACGAGAAGCGTGCCTGTCGGCCGGAACCAGGTCTGATGTCGGCGTTGGCGCGCAACCAGATCCGGCCACCGGAGACGGCGGTGCTCGCCACCTCGCTGCCGGTACTCGTGGTGTTCCAGCTGCCGTCCATCGTCAGACCGTTCTGCATCACCAGCCGGGTGGAGCCGTTGTCGCGTCTGATTCCGATCCAGGCCGACGAGTTGCGCAGCACCGCCAGGCCGGTGCGGTCACCGTCGCGCATGGTGGAGTAGTCCAACTCGATGGTCGCGGTCGAGGTGGGACCCTGGATGCGGTGGGTCAGCGTGTTGCGCGCCTTGTACAGGTCACCGGTGACGGTGGCGGTCTGCAGGTTCAGCCCGTTGTTGACCGACCACTTGCTGTTGTCCGGGTTGTGGTTCCACTCCCACTGCGGGCCGAGCGTGGTGCCGGCGAACGTGTCGGTGCCGGTGAGCGGCTTGACCGCCCGGGGCGGGGCGGGCAGATTCGGCTTCGGGTACGAACTGCCCCACGCGCCGTTGACCGTCTGCAGCACGGGCCACCCGTCGCCGGTCCAGGTGATCGGGGCCAGGGCCGGCATCCGACCACCGGGGTACGCGTCGACGAAGGACATGTAGTACCAGTCCCCGTTCTGGGTCTGCACCAGCCCACCCTGGTGCGGCACACCGCCACCGGAGATCGGGCCGGGCAGGTTGAGCAGCACCTGACGCTGCTCGTACGGGCCGAACGGGCCGTTCGTCGACTTCAGCACGTACTGGCCGTTGGCCGGGCGGGTGAGCCAGATGTAGTACGCGCCGTTGCGCTTGTAGAAGCGGGCGCCTTCCAGCGTCCCGATGCTCGACGGCGTCTGGTACACCTGCTGGGCACGAACCTGGGACTTCCCGTCCGCGGAGAGCTGCGCGACGCTGATGGTGCCGTTGCCGTACGCGACGTACGGGGTGTCGTTGTCGTCGAACAGCAGGCCGGCGTCGTAGTAGCAGTTGGGGATGGTGGCGTGCTTGCTCCACGTGCTGTCGACGGCGGACGCGGTGTAGATGTGGGTCTGCGCGAAGTCGATGCACCCGGCCCAGTAGTACTGCCTGTTGCTCGGCCGGTAGTTCAACGTCGACGCCCAGATCCCGTCGACGTACGCGTTACCGCCGCTCATGTCGTACTTCGACCCGAAGTCGAGTCGGGGTACGGCGTGACCCGCGAACTCCCAGTTCACCAGGTCGTACGAGCGCAGGACCGGCGCGCCGGGCGAGTAGTGCATGGTGGACGACGTCAGGTAGTAGACGTTGTCGACCCGGATGATGTCGACGTCGGCGAAGTCCTGCCAGATGGCCGGGTTCGAGAACGTACCGTTCGACGGGGGCGGCGTGGTGGGGGGCGGCGTCGTGGGGTCGGTCCCGCCGTCGACGCGGACGAACTGCCACTGCTGGTTGGTGCCGTTCCAGTCGTCGTACTGCACGATGTTGCCGCCGTCGGCGGTCGAGGCGCCCTGCACCTCCATCACCTTGTTGCTGTTGCGGTTGATCAACCGAACGTAGCCACCGTCGGAGTCGGCAAGCCGGAACTGCTGGTTGGTGCCATTGGTGTCGCTCCACTGCACGATGCTGCCGCCGTTGGCGGTCGAGAAGCCCGAGACGTCCAGCACCTTGCCGGAGAGCCGCGACTTCACCCGGTAGTAGCCACCACCGGAGTCGACGAACTGCCACTGCTGCTGATTGCCGCTGTTGCGGGTCCACTGGGTGATCCGCGCGCCGTCGTTCGTCGCCAGGTTGTAGACGTCCAGCGCCTTGCCGCTGTTGCGGTTCACCAACACGTACCACGCATTGGTGTCGACAGTCGCCGCTGACGCGGGCGACGAGGCGACGGCTGAGGCCGCGCCACCGACCACCAGTGCCATCGCGGCGACAGCAAGTCTCGACAGCCACCCGCGCCGACGTGGCGCACCCCGGGGAACCCGACCGATGGAAAGCATGATCCTCCTCTGCTGACGCGAACCGAGCGATCTGGGTCGGCGTCTGCGGCACCGGGCGGGGCGCCAATCTGACCGAGCCCGACCATGTGATCGCTAACACCGCCAGCCCGACAGTGACGGCGACGAGATGCCGAAACCGGGAGAGGTGGGGAGCGCGTGGCCGGACAGCCAAAGACATCGACCATCTTGGCTATAGACTGTGAGCGATAACATGCTGTTAGTCAAGCCGTAACACAGCCGCCTCGCGTCGCTGCCAGGACCACACGCGAACGGGTGGTCCACCCAGCCCGCAGGCAGGGATGGACCACCCGTATCGAGGGGGGCCGTCAGGCCGCGCTGATCAGAAGCCGCGAGCCAGCCGGTGGTAGGCCTGGTTCCAGCGCAGCTCGTCGGCGAAGCGGCGAGGCTCCGTGGCGGCGTCGATGACGACCAGCTCGGTGCGGCTCATCTCCGCCAGGTCGTGCAGCTCCTCCACGCCCACCGCCTGCGACAGGACGGTGTGGTGCGGGGCGCCCGCGGTGATCCACGACTCGGCCGAGACCGGCAGGTCGGGGCGCGGACGCCAGACGGCACGGGCAACCGGCAGCCGGCGCAGTGGTTGCGGCGGGGCCACCACGTCGATCTCGTTGGCCACGAGCCGGAAGCGCTCCCCCATGTCGGCCAGCCCGAGCACCACGGCCGGACCGGCAGCGGCGTCGAACACCAACCGGACCGGGTCCTCCCGGCCACCGATGCTCAGCGGATGGATCTCCACGTTGGGTACGTCGGAGGCGATGGTCGGACAGACCTCCAGCATGTGGGCGCCCAGCACCAACTCGTTGCCGGGGGTGAGGTCGTAGGTGTAATCCTCCATGAACGACGTGCCGCCGCTCACGCCCACCGACATCGCCTTGAGGGTGCGGACCAGGACCGAGGTCTTCCAGTCGCCCTCACCGCCGAAGCCGTAGCCGTCCGCCATCAGCCGCTGCACGGCGATGCCCGGAAGCTGACGCAGCCCACCGAGGTCCTCGAAGTTCGTCGTGAAGGCCCGGAAACCGCCAGCGTCCAGGAAGGCGCGCATGCCCAGCTCCAGGCGCGCGGCGTACCGCAGCGAGTCGTGCTGCTCGCCGCCGGGCAGCAGCGCGCCGACGATGCGGTAGGTGTCCTCGTACTCCTTGACCAGGTCGTCCACCTGCGCGTCGGTGACCTCGCCGACCACCTCGACCAGGTCGTTGACCCCGTAGGTGTTGACCGAGACCCCGAACCGCAGCTCGGCCTCGACCTTGTCGCCCTCGGTCACCGCGACGTCGCGCATGTTATCACCGAAACGGGCCAGGCGCAGCGACCGCATCGCCGACCAGCCCAGCGCGGCGCGGGCCCACGCCCCGACCCGATTGGTCACCCGCGGGTCACTGACGTGCCCGGCCACCGTCTTGCGGGCCACGCCGAGACGCGTCTGGATGTACCCGAACTCGCGGTCGCCGTGGGCGGCCTGGTTCAGGTTCATGAAGTCCATGTCGATGTCGTTCCACGGCAGCAGAACGTTGGCCTGGGTGTGCAGGTGCAGCAGCGGTGTCTGCAACGCGTCCAGACCGGAGATCCACATCTTGGCCGGCGAGAACGTGTGCATCCAGGCGATGACCCCGACGGCACCCTGAGCGGCGGCGTCCCGGCAGACCTGCAGAATCTCACCGCTGTTGGTCAGGACGGGCTTCCAGACCACGCGGGCGGGAATCTGCGGCGAGTCGTCGAGCGCGGCCGCGATCTGGCGAGACTGCTCTGCCACCTGGCGGAGCGTCTCCTCGCCGTACATGCCTTGGCTGCCGGTGAGGAACCAGATCTCGGGTTCGGTGTGTGGTGCCATGGAGTTGCCTTCCGCGAGAGGGGCGGTCACTTGTAACGGATTCCGATGAGGCGCTGAAGCAGGATGAACGCGAAGAGCAGACCGCCAATCACGATCTTGGTCCACCAGGAGTTGAGGCTCCCGTCGAAGGTGATGAGAGTCTGGATCACGCCGAGGACCAGCACGCCGAGCACCGTGCCGAAGACGTAACCCGCGCCGCCGGTGAGCACAGTGCCACCGATGACGACGGCGGCAATGACGTCCAGCTCCATCCCCACGGCGATCAGCGGCGCGCCGGAGAGGGTGTAGAAGGACAGCAGGATCCCGCCGATGGCCGAGCACAGACCACTGATCGTGTAGACGGCGATCCGGGTCCGCCCCACCGGCAGGCCCATCAGCAGCGCCGACTGCGGGTTGCCGCCGATGGCGTACACGTTGCGTCCCAGCCGGGTGTAGGCCAGCACGTACGCGGCGATGACGACCACCACGAAGGCGATCAGCACGCTGATCGACACGAAGTTGCCCCGCGGGTCCCCGATCCGCTCCTGCGACATCGAGGTCCAGAACCCGTCGGTGATCGGGATCGACGCGCCGGAGATGAAGGTGCACATGCCCCGGGCGAAGAACATCCCGGCGAGCGTCACGATGAACGGCTGGATCTCGAAGAAGTGGATGACGCAGCCCATCAACAGGCCGAGCGTCGGACCGATGAGCAGGGCGATGACCAGCACCAGCGCCGCCGGCATGCCGTCCTGCAGCAGCGCGGCCGACACCATCGCCGTCATCGCGACCACCGAACCGACCGACAGGTCGATGCCCCCGGTGAGGATCACGAAGGTCATGCCCACCGCGACGACGAGCAGGAAGCCGTTGTCGATGAAGACGTTGAAGATGACCTGGACGTTGGAGAACGCCGTGTACTGCGAGACGCCGATGCCGTACATCACCAACAGCAGGGCGAGCGTCGCCAGGACCGGTATCTGCTTCCTCGGCAGCCGAAACCGGGTACGACCGGCGGTAAGCGTTCCAGTGGTCATGCCGGCACCTGCTCCTTCGGCTTGTCGGCGATGGTGGCGGGCGGCGGGACGTTGCGCCTACGTCGGCTGAACCGGGCCCGGAAGGCCGGCGCCTGGATGAGGCAGACGGCGATGACGACGACCGCCTTGAACAGCAGCGAGGTCTGCGGCGAGATGTCCATGGCGTACACCGTGGTGGTCAGGGTCTGGATGATCAGCGCGCCGATGATCGTGCCACTCAGGAAGAACCGGCCGCCCGCGAGGGACGTACCGCCGATGACGACAGCGAGGATCGCGTCCAGCTCGACCCAGAGGCCGGCGGCGTTGCCGTCGGCGCTGGAGACGTTCGCCGTCATCATGAAACCGGCGACCGCGGCACACGCGGCGCTGATCACGTACGCCAGAAAGATGACCCGGCCGGACCGGATGCCGGCCAGCCGGCTGGCCATGGCGTTGCCGCCCACCGACTCGATGATCATGCCGAGTGCGGTGCGACGGGTGAACGCGGCGACGAGCAGGGCCGCGGCGAGCGCGATGAAGATGGCCAGCGGCAGCGTCAACGCGTGGCCCAGGCCGATCGCCCGGTACGGCTCGGAGTTGATGGTGATGATCTGGCCCTCAGTGATCAGCTGGGCGAGACCTCGACCGGCGACCATCAGGATCAGGGTGGCGATGATCGGTTGGATCCCGATCACGGCCACCAGCACCCCGTTCCAGGCACCGAGCACGAGCGCGACGCCCATCGCCATCGCGAGGGCGGTCACCACCACGCCAAGGCTGTTCTGGTCGGGCTGCTTGCTGATGTACATGCAGGCGATCGCGCCGCTGATCGCGCAGAGCGAGCCCACCGACAGGTCGATGCCGCCGGTGGAGATGACCAGGGTCATGCCCAGCGCGACGAGGATCAGCGGTGCGCTCAGCCGAAGGATGTCGACCGGCGTGCCGTACAGGTGCCCGTCCTTGAGCTCGACGGACAGGAACCCGGGCCGGTAGATCGTGTTCGCGGCGAGCATGACGAACAGCACGGCGGCGGGCCAGAACAGCCGGTGACCCATCATCGTCCGATAGCGGCTCATGGTGTCGTTCATCGGTCTGCCTCCTCCCGGTGGGATCCGCTGGCGATGGTCTGCATGACGCGGTCGGCGTCCAGGCTCTCGTCGTTGGCGAGCTGCGCGACCATCTGCCGGTCCCGCATGACGGCCACCTTGTGGCTGAGGCGCAGCACCTCCTCCAGCTCGGCGGAGATGAACAGCACCGCCATGCCCCCGTCGGACAGCTGCGTCACGAGCTTCTGGATTTCGGTCTTAGCCCCGATGTCGATGCCCCGGGTCGGCTCGTCGAGGATCAGCAGTCGCGGCTCGGTGATCAACCACCGGGCCAGCAGCACCTTCTGCTGATTGCCGCCGGAGAGGTTGCGGACCGGCACCTCCGGGTCGGCGGGCCGGATGTTGAGGGCCTTGACGTACTTGTCGACCAGCTCGTCCTGGCGGCGACGCGGAATGGGCCGCAGCCAGCCGCGGGCCGCCTGCATCGCGAGGATCATGTTCTCGCGGACCGAGAGGTCCGCGACGATCCCCTCGGCCCGGCGGTTCTCCGAACAGAAGCCCACGCCGTGGTCGATGGCCTGCGCGGGGGTGCGCAGGCCGCTCGCCGTGCCGTCGATCGCCACCTGGCCGCCGTCGCTCCGGTCGGCGCCGAACAACAACCGCGCGACCTCGGTACGCCCCGAGCCCAGCAGGCCGGCCAGGCCCACCACCTCGCCGGCGTGGATGGTGAGGCTGAACGGCTCGACCGCCCCCGCCCGACCGAAGTTCGACACCGCCACCAGGGGGGTGCCCTCCTCCAGCGCGGCCAGGTCCCGCCGGGAGTGTTCCTCGATGCCCTCCAGGACGTCGAGCTCCTTGCCGATCATCTTCTCGACCAGGGAGAGCTGGGGCAGCTCGGTGGTGAGGTACTCGCCGACGAGCCCGCCGTTGCGCAGCACGGTGATCCGGTCGGCGATCTCGTAGACCTGGTCGAGGAAGTGGGTCACGAACAGGATGGCGATGCCCTCGTCGCGTAGTTGCCGCATGATGCGGAACAGCTGCGCCACCTCGCTGGCGTCGAGGCTGGACGTCGGTTCGTCCAGGATCAGCACCCGGGCCTTGATGTCGATGGCGCGAGCGATGGCGACCATCTGCTGGATCGCGAGCGAGTACGAGCCGAGTGGCGCGCTGACGTCGAGGTCGAGGTCGAGGCGGGAGAGCAGGTCTCGGGCGCGGCGGCGAACCTCACCCCAGCGGACGGCGCCGAAAACCCGGGGCTCCCGGCCGATGAAGATGTTCTCCGCCACCGAGAGGTTGGTGCAGAGGTTGACTTCCTGGAAAACGGTGCTCACACCGGCCGCGGTCGCCTGCATCGGACCGGTGAACGACACGGCCTCGCCGTCGAGGGTGATCGCGCCCTCATCGGTGTCGTAGACGCCGGTGAGCACCTTGATGAGCGTGGACTTGCCGGCGCCGTTCTCGCCCATCAGGGCGTGCACCTCGCCGGGGAAGAGCCGGAAGTTGACGTCATGGAGTGCGCGCACCCCGGGGAAGGATTTGCTGATCCCGGTCATCGTCAGGACCGGACGGCTATCCGTCATCCCATCAGACCTCTTCTGGGTTCTCGACACGGAAGGGCCGCTACGCTCCCGCCACGCCCGCCCGGTCGTCCGTGGGGGACGCTCGGGCGGGCGTGGTACGGGGGTCGTCGCGGGCCAAGCCCGGTCCGTTTCGGGTAGGGAAGCGACGCGGCGGGGCCGCCACGCGAACGCGGCGACCCCGTCGTCGATCAGTACTTGCGGTTGGGCAGAGCTTCCTTGGCCTGCTCGGTCGTGAAGGTGGTCTCCTCGGTCTCGATCCGAGCAGGCACCGTCTCGCCGGCCTTGACCTTCTTGGCCAGGTCCATCAGCTGCGGGCCGAGCAGCGGGCTGCACTCCGCGATGAAGTTGAACTTCCCGTCGGCGAGAGCCTGCATGCCGTCCTTGACAGCGTCGATCGTGATGATGGTGATGTCCTTGCCCGGCACCTTGCCAGCGGCGGTGATCGCCTCGAGCGCGCCCAGGCCCATGTCGTCGTTGTGCGCGAACAACACGTCGATCTGCTTGTTGGCCTTGAGGAACTGCTCCATGACCTGCTTGCCGCCGGCCCGGGTGAAGTCACCCGTCTGAGAGGCGATGACCTTCAGGTTCGGGTTGGCGGCGATCGCCTCGGCGAAGCCCTTCTTGCGGTCGTTGGCCGGTGCCGCGCCGGTGCTGCCCTGCAGCTCGACGATGTTCACCGGACCCGAGGCGGTCTTCTTCTGCTCGACCAGCCACTCACCCGCGAGCTTGCCCTCCTTGACGAAGTCCGAGCCGAGGAAGGTCTTGTACAGCGACTTGTCGGCCGAGTCCACCGAGCGGTCGGTCAGGATGACCGGGATGCCGGCGTCCTTCGCCTCCTTGAGCACGGTGTCCCACCCGGACTCCACCACCGGCGAGAAGGCGATCACGTCGACCTTCTGCTGGATGTAGTTGCGGATCGCCTTGATCTGGTTTTCCTGCTTCTGCTGCGCGTCGTCGAACTTCAGCTCGATGCCGGCCGCCGTGGCGGCCTCCTTGATCGAGATGGTGTTGGCGGTACGCCATCCGCTCTCCGCACCGACCTGGGAGAAGCCCATGGTGATCTTGCCGTCGTCCTTGGTGCCGCCGCCACCGCCGGTGTCACTGTTGCCACAGGCCGCCACGCCGCCGACCAGCAGCACGCTGGCGAGGACCGCGGCAGCGCGCCACCGAACGGACTGCGTTCGCATCTTTCCCATCGAATCTCCTTGGCTGGATGTGGTGGGTAACCGCGCCGACCGCAGAGGTGCGAGAAGCGGCGTACGCGGGTGGTGCGTGCTGGTGCGTCGTGGTGCAGACCGACGGGTCCCGGGTCTTCGGTGCAGGGTCAGGAACCCGCCGGTGCGACTGGTTGTTGGCCGTAGACGTTCTGGTAGCGGTCGTAGAGCGAGTCGATGTCGGCCTGCGCCATCGGGACCGGCTGCCCGAGGGTGTGGGCCAGGTGCGCGGTACGCGCCACGTCCTCGCACATGACCGCTGCCTTGACCGCCGCGCGGGCGTCACGGCCGATGGTGAACACGCCGTGGTTGCGCATCAGCACCGCCGGCGAGCGGTGCCCGGCGAGCGTGGCGACGATGCCCTTGCCGATGTCGTCACCGCCGATCAGCGCGAACGGGCCGATCGGGATCTCCCCACCGAACTCGTCGGCCTGGGCGGTGAGGTGGCAGGGGATCGACTCCCCACACGCGGCCCAGGCGGTCGCGTACGAGCTGTGCGTGTGCACGACCCCGCCGACCTCGGGCATGGCCCGGTAGACGTAGGCGTGGGCGGCGGTGTCGCTGGACGGGGCGAAGTCGCCCTCGACGAGAACGCCGTCGAGGTCGCACACCACCATCGTGGCCGCGGTGAGGTCGTCGTAGCTCACCCCACTCGGCTTGATCACCATCAGGTCCTGGCCGGGGACCCGCGCGGAGACGTTGCCGGACGTCCAGGCGACCAGGTTGTACCGGGTCAGCTCGGCGTGCAGGCGGGCCACGGTCTCGCGCAGCTCGGCGATCTGTCGGGTCACCTCGGCGTTCACGCCACCACCTCCAACGGGGCATCGTGGGTGGTCGCGGCGGTCTCGACCGCCGCGTTGCGGATCGCCCGCAGGCGGAGCATGACGTCGTTGCCGCCACGACCGAAGTGGTCGTGCAGCGTCCGGTACTCGGCGTAGAGGGCGTCGTAGGCGCGGGCCCGCTCGGGGTCCGGACGGTAGACGGCCTCATGCACCCGACCCATGGCCTGCGACGCCTCGTGGATCGAGGGGAACTCACCGGCGGCGACGGCGGCGTGGATCGCCGAGCCCAGCGCCGGCCCCTGCGCCGAGGCGATGATGTTAAGCGGTCGCCTGGTCACGTCGGCGTAGATCTGCATCAGCAGCGCGTTGTTGGTCAGACCACCGGCGATCACCAGGTCGTTCACCGGAACTCCGGCGTCGACGAACGCCTCGATGATCATCCGGGTGCCGTACGCGGTGGACTCCAGCAGGGCCCGGTAGATGTCCGCCGGCCGGGTGGCCAGGGTCATGCCGACGATCATCCCGCTGAGGTCGTGGTTGACCAGCAGGGAACGGTTGCCGTTCCACCAGTCCAACGCGATCAGGCCGTGCGCGCCGACGGGCTGACTCGCGGCCAGCTCGGTGAGGCGTTCGTGCGAGTCGACGCCGGCCGGGGCGGCGTGCTCGACGAACCAGCCGAAGATGTCGCCGACACCGCTCTGCCCGGCCTCGTAACCCCACGCGCCGGGGCTGATGCCCCCATCAACCACACCGCACATGCCGGCCACCTCGGCGACCTCCGCGCCGTTGACGACGTGACAGGTCGAGGTGCCCATGATGGCGACCAGCCGACCGGGCTGCACCGCCTGCGCGGACGCCGCGGTGACGTGCGCGTCGACGTTGCCGACGGCCACCGCGATCCCCTCCGGCAGGCCGGTCCAGGCGGCGGCCTGGGCGGTGAGCGCGCCGGCCCGGGCCCCGAGGGGCAGCAACGGGCCGTCGAGCTTGGCCACGAAGTCGCCGAAGTTGGGGTTGAGAGCGGTCAGGAAGCCCTCGGAGGGGTAGTGACCGTCCTGCAGGATGCCCTTGTAGCCGGCCGTGCAGACGTTGCGGGTCTCGGTGCCGCAGAGCTGCCAGACGATCCAGTCGGCGGCCTCGATGAAGCGCTCGGCCCGGTCGTAGACCTCCGGGTCCTCCTCCAGGAGCTGCAGGCCCTTGGCGTACTGCCACTCGGCGGAGATCTTGCCGCCGTACCGGCCGATCCACGGCTCGGCCCGCTCGTGGGCGAGCGCGTTGATCCGGTCGGCGTGCGGCTGCGCGGCGTGGTGCTTCCACAGCTTCACCCAGGCGTGCGGGCGGTCGCGCAGCTCGGGCGTCTCGCACAGCGGGGTGCCGTCGGCGAGCGTCGGCAGCACGGTGCAGGCGGTGAAGTCGATGCCGATGCCGACCACCGCCGCCGGGTCCACCCCCGCGGCGGACAGTGCCGCCGGGACGGCGTACCTCAGCACGTCGCGGTAGTCCTGCGGGTTCTGCAGGGCCCAGTCCGGGGGCAGCGTTCGGCCTCCCGGGAGAGCCGTACTGATCACGCCATCGCCGTACTCGTGCACCGCGGTCCCCAACTCGGCACCATCGCCGACACGGACCACCAGAGCTCGCCCGGACAGGGTGCCATAGTCGACACCGACGACGTAGCGGTCGTCAGCTCCGTCCACACGGTTCATGTTCACCTCCACCGTTAACGGGGATAGTGTTAACGCTCACATCCAGCCTCGTCAAGACATCTACCCGCAACAGCTCCGTAACGGAACGCGAAAGGCGGGCCGACTCGGGAGGTAAATAGCAAACCGGCCCAGAATCACCATTTCGCCCTCAACTGCGGCAACCATCCGACGATTGGGGCCCGCCCCGGGTACGAACGCCGCCCCGGAGAGCCGCCAACAGGGCGACGTGACAGGTCTGGTCCGCCGCACATTGCGACATCGCCGTCCGATAGCTGCCACTTCTCCCCCGGAGATGATGGCAGCGATAACATTCCCGAGGCGTCACTGTCGCGTGCTCGAACCCGCTTGGCAGCCATCGACGACCATGCTGGCTCTTGGCTGAGCGCCGCCGGAGGGCGACCCACCCGACGCGAAGCCGGGCCACCACCCAGTGTTATCGATAACATTCAACGTCTTGGTGTGCCCGCCCTGCGCGGTCGCCCCGCGCGCCCGACGGCGCGTCGGGCGACCCGGAGGCAAAGCTCTACTCGGGCTCTCTTTCACGTCGCGGGGTCGCGGGGTCGCGGGCGGAGTGATCAGGCGCGTTCGGACCGGGCCACCGCGGCCTGGTCGACCTCGGCCAACGCGGCCAACTGACGTTGGCTCAGGTCGCGCAGCTGTCGTTGCTGCCGCGCGGC
>NZ_JBEZEH010000166.1:0-16896 GCF_040648775.1 Micromonospora sp. NPDC049089 | reverse complement strand
GGCGCGGCCGGCGGCAGATACGGCTCGCCGGGGACGGGAACGGCCATGACGTCGAGCAGTGCGGCGACGTCGGTGACCGTCCGCCCGAGCGGGCCGGCGGTGGGCAGGCCGAACGCGCCGGAGCCGATCGGCCCGCCGGAGACGAGGCCCCGACTGGGCTTGTAGCCGACCAGGCCGCAGAGCGACGCCGGGATGCGCAGCGACCCACCGCCGTCGGATCCCTGGGCGACCGGGACCAGCCCGGCCGCGACCGCCGCCGCCGAGCCGCCGCTGGAACCGCCCGCCGTGTACGCCAACTGCCACGGGTTGCGGGCCGGCGGCGCGACCCGGCCCTCGGAGTAGAGCGAACAGCCCAGCTCGGAGGTGGTCGTCTTGCCCAGGCTGACCAGACCGGCGGCCTTGATGAAGCGGACCACGTCGGCGTCGACCGGCGGGACGAAGTCGACGAAGGCGGCCGAACCGAAGGTGGTGCGAACCCCGGCGGTGAGCGTCAGGTCCTTGATCGCGGTCGGCACGCCGTGCAGTGGGCCGCGCTCCTCGTGGGGCACCGCGTCGGCGGCGCGCGCGGCCTGCCGGGCGAGGTCCGGTGTGACGGTGACGAACGCGCCCACGGTGTCGCCGAGCGCCGCGACCCGGCGCAGGGAATGCTCGACCAGGTCGACGCTGGACAGCTCGCCGCGGGTGATCGCGGCGGCCTGTTCCAACGCGGTCAGGTCGTGCGGCTCGGCCATTACGCCATCCTGCCGGCAGTCGGCCCTTCGCGCAGCCGACACGCGCCGGAGACCGGAAACGGACCAACCGGATGCCCACCGCACCCTTGACGAGTCGAGCCGCGCTCAGCCGTGCAGGAAGCGCAGGGCGTTGGTGGACAGGAGCTTGTCGCGTTGGTCCTCGCTGAGGAAGTCGGCCGCGTGAACCACCGCGCCGACCGGCCGTTCACCCAGCGGGTACGGGTAGTCGCTGCCGACCAGCACCCGATCCTCTCCCAGGGTGTCGACCAGCAGCCGCAGGGCGGGCGGCGCGAAGACCACCGAGTCGACGCTGAACCGGTCGAGGTAGCTGCTGGGCGGACCGGCGGAAGCGCCCCGGACCAGGTCGCCGCGGCGGTGCCAGGCGTTGTCGGCGCGGCCGAGCCAGAACGGGAAACTGCCGCCGCCGTGCGCGAAACAGATTCGCAGCGTCTCGGGCACCCGGTCGAAGACACCGCCGAGGATCATCGCCAGCACCGACAGGTGCGTCTCGGCGGGCATCCCGGTGAGCCAGCGGGCCATCCAGCGGTCCAGTCGTGGCCCGCCCGGCATGTCCCACGGGTGGACGAAGACGGGTGCTCCCACCTCGGCGCAGTGCTGGAGGAAGGTGACCACACCGGCGTCGTCCAGGTCCCGGTCGCCGACGTGGTTGCCGATCTCCACGCCCACGTGCCCGGCGGCGAGGCTGCGGTCCAGCTCGGCACAGGCGGCCTCCGGGTCCTGGAGCGGCACCTGGCAGAACGGCACCAGTCGGTCACCCCCGGCCGCGGTGACCTCCAGGGTCAGGTCGTTGAAGATCCGGGCGACCTTCACCGCCTGGTCGGCCGGACGGTCGTAGCTGAAGAAGACCGGGGTGGGCGAGACCACCTGCACGGCCACGCCGTCGGCGTCCATGTCGGCCAGTCGGCGCGACGCGTCCCAGCACTCCGCGCCGACCGGGCGGAACTCCGTCTCCCCCACCATGATCATGGCGGCGCGCTCGGAGTCGACCCGCAACCACGGCCAGTCGGACCCGCCGCACGCCGCGCCCAGGTCCGGCCAACCCTTCGGTACGACGTGCGTGTGCACGTCGACCACGCCTGCGGGCATCAGCCCTTGCCCGGGTGCAGGGTGCCGCAGTTGGCACAGGTGCGCGCCGACTCGTCGGCGTAGAACGCCTGGAACACCGGCGGAAGATCGGCGGCGATGTCGCGGACCTGCAACTCGACCTCGTGCACCTTGTCGCCGCACTCCGGGCAGTACCACTGGAACGTCTCCAGGGTGCCCTCCTCACGGACCCGCTCGACGACCATGCCGATCGAGCCGGCCTCCGGCCGCTGCGGCGAGTGCGGGGTGTTTCGCGGCAACATCCACATCTGCCCCTCGCGCACGTGCACGGTGCGCGGCCCTTCCGGGGTGACCAGGTTGATGTGCATGTTGCCCTTGACCTGGTAGAAGAACTCCTCGTACGGGTCCACGTGGAAATCGGTGCGCTGGTTGGGCCCACCCACCACCATCACGATGAAGTCGTCCCCGCCGGGGAACATCTCCTTGTTGCCCACCGGGGGCTTCAACAGGTGCTGGTTGTCGGCGATCCAGCCCGGAAAGCTGAACGGCTCGGCGATCTCACTCACGACTGACCTCCCGAGGGAAGAAGGGCCACGGCCTGGATTTCGATCAGCAGGTGCGGGTGCGGCAACTGGTGTACCGCCACCGTCGTACGGGTCGGTCCGGAGGCGTCGAAGAACTCGGCCCACACCTCGTTGTAACCACCGAAGTCGTTCATGTTGACCAGGTACGCCGTCACCTGCACCAGGTCGGTGAGGTCCGCGCCGACCGAACGCAGCAGATCCCGCACGTTCTCGATGACGGCCCGCGTCTGCACCCGGATGTCGAGGTTGGTGGTGCCGAACCCGTCCACCTCGACGCCGGCGAAGGTGTTGTCCGCGCGCCGCGACGACGTACCGGAGACGAAGACGAAGCCACCGGCGACCTTGACGTGCGGAAAAGCCCCTCGCGGGACGGCCTTCCCGGCCACCACCCGGGCGGTCACGACGACGCCCGCAGCGAGGCAGTGCCGAGCTTCTCGACGACGGCGCGGACGTGGGCGCCGGGACGCAACGGAACAGCGGCGGTGGCGGCACCGGCCAGGAACACCCAGCCGGACTCCAGCCGCACCCCGTGCCGGCCCGCCAACCGGATGCCCTCGTCGAGCGCCCGGCGCGGATCACCGAGGATCGCCGCCGTCGAACCGACCTGCGCCACCCGCCCGTCGATCTCCAGCAGCACGCCCAGGTTGTCCAGCCCTGCCGGCACCGGCGACCACGGCCCGATCACGAAGGCGGCGGCCGAGGTGTTGTCCGCGACCACGTCGGGCAACGAGAAACGGAAGTCCGCGTACCGGGAGTCGATCAATTCGATGGCCGGGGCGACCGCGCGGACCGCCGTGGCGAAGTCGCCGACCGGCTCGCCCGGCTCGGGCAGCCGGTCCAGCAGGAACGCCACCTCCGGCTCGACCCGGGGATGGATGTACGCGGCCGGGTCCACGGCGCCGCCGTCGGGCACCCGCATCGCGTTGGTGAGTTGCCCCCAGATCACCTCGTCCACGCCGACCTGGGCCATCTTCGCCCTGCTGGTCAGCCCCATCTTCAACCCGACCAACCGCTCACCGGCGTTCAGCCGGCGTTGCAGCAGCGCGGCCTGCACGGCGTACGCGGTGTCCACGTCGAGGCCGGTCTCGGCGGCGAGTTGCGGGATGGCGGTGGCCGAGTCGGCCGCCGTGCCCAGCTTCTCGGCGATCCCGACGATGTCCACGCCGATCATGAATGCTCCTCCTTGTCGGCCAGGTCGAGGGCCACGTCCACGATCATGTCCTCCTGGCCGCCGACCATCCGGCGGCGGCCCAGCTCGACCAGGATCGACCGGACGTCCACGCCGTACTTCGCGGAGGCGCGCTCGGCGTGCCGCAGGAAGCTGGAGTAGACACCCGCGTACCCCAGGGAGAGCGTCTCCCGGTCCACCTGGACCGGCCGGTCCTGCAACGGGCGGACGATGTCGTCGGCGGCGTCCATCAGCGCGAACACGTCACAGCCGTGCTTCCAGCCGTGCAGCTCGGCGACCGCGACGAAGACCTCCAGCGGCGCGTTTCCGGCGCCCGCGCCCATGCCGGCGAGGGAGGCGTCGACGCGGACGGTCCGACCGTGCACCGCGTCGGGGCCGACCGGCCCGGACCCGGTGATCCGACCGTGCTCGACGGCGAGCACGCTGTTGGCGACCCCGAGCGACAGGTTGTGGTGCGCGTGGATGCCGATCTGCGTCTCCGGGGCGAGGACCTGCCGGTACGCGTCGACCCGCTGCGCCACGTCGGACATCAGCAGCCGACCGCCGGAGTCGGTGACGTAGACGCAGTGCGCCCCGTACGACTCCATCAGCTTGGCCTGCCCGGCCAACCCGGCCGGATCGTTCATGTGCGACATCATCAGGAACCCGGCGACGTCCATGCCGTTCTCCCGGGCCCACGAGATGTGCTGGGCGGAGATGTCCGCCTCCGTGCAGTGGGTGGCGATGCGCACGCTGGTCACCCCGAGCGCCTTCGCCGCCTTCAGGTCGGCGATGGTGCCGATCCCGGGCAGCAGCAGCGTGGTCAGCTTCGCCGTGTTCAGCACCTCGGCGGCGGCGGAGATCCATTCGGCATCGCTGGCCGCGCCGTGGCCGTAGTTGACGCTGGAACCGGCGAGCCCGTCACCGTGCGCCACCTCGATGGCGGCCACCCCGGCGGCGTCCAGCGCGGCGGCGATGGTGCGTACCTGGTCGACTGTGTACTGGTGGGCGATGGCGTGCATGCCGTCGCGCAGCGTCACGTCCTGGATGTAAAGGTCGGTCATGGCGCGGTCACCTCCGAGGAACGCAGGGCGACCAGCCGCTCCGCGGTGCGCAGCGCGGCGGAGGTCATGATGTCCAGGTTCCCGGCGTACGCGGGCAGGTAGTGCCCGGCTCCGGAGACCTCCAGGAAGACCGACACCTGAAGAGCGGTGAGCCGCCGCCCGAGCGTCGGCAGGTACGCCTCGACCCGGTCGAACTGCACGTCCTGCTTGAGCCGGTAACCGGGGACGTACTCCTGCACGGTCGCCACCATGTCCGCCACCGAGGCGGCGATCGCGTCGGTGTCCGCGTCGGCGTCCGGGCAGAGGCAGTAGACGGTGTCCCGCATCAGCAGCGGCGGGTCCGCCGGGTTCAGCACGATGATCGCCTTGCCCCGCTCGGCACCGCCCACCACCTCGATGGCGCGGGCCGTGGTCTCGGTGAACTCGTCGATGTTGGCGCGGGTTCCCGGCCCGGCGGACTTCGACGCGATCGAGGCGACGATCTCCCCGTACGCCACCGGGGTGACCCGGCGTACCGCGGCGACGATCGGCACTGTCGCCTGTCCGCCACAGGTCACCATGTTGACGTTGGGCTGGTGCAGGTGCTCGTCGAGGTTGACCGGCGGCACCACGTACGGGCCGATCGCGGCCGGGGTCAGGTCGACCACAGTCCGGCCGAGGGCGCGCAGCACCTCGTCGTGGCGTCGGTGCGCGCCGGCCGAGGTGGCGTCGAACACCAACTCGACGTCGGCGAACTCGGGCAGCGCGACGAGCCCGTCCACGCCGTCGGCGGTGGTGGCGACGCCGAGCCGACGAGCACGCGCCAGGCCGTCGGAGGCCGGGTCGATACCGGCCATCGCCACCATGCGCAGGCTGTCGCTCAGCCGCAACACCTTGATCATCAGGTCGGTGCCGATGTTCCCGGAACCAAGCACAGCTATACCGGTGGTCACGCGGAAGTCTCCTTGCTGAAGCAGGTGCGCACCGAACCCAGCCCGGAGATCCGGGCCTCGTACGCGGCGCCCGGGGTGACCGGCACCATCGGGCCGAGCGCCCCGGAGAGCACCACGTCCCCGGCACGCAGCGGGTCACCGGCGCGGGCGAGGGTGCCAGCCAGCCACAGCAGGGCGTGCAGCGGGTTGCCCAGGCAGGCGGCGCCCGCACCCACCGACACCGGCTCGCCGGCGTGCTCCAGCACCATCCCGCACAGTCGCAGGTCCACGTCGGCGAGCCGGCGCGGCGTGGTGCCGAGCACGAAGAGCCCGCTGGAGGCGTTGTCGGCGACGGTGTCCACGATGGAGATGTCCCAGGCGGCGATCCGGGAGTCGACGATCTCGATCGCCGGCAGCACGTGGTCGACCGCGCGAATCAGGTCGACGGTGGTGAGCTGCGGGTTCGGGAGATCCTTGTCGAGCACGAACGCGATCTCCGCCTCGACCCGAGGCTGAAGCAGTCGGTCGATGGGCACCTCGACCCCGTCGCCGACCGCCATGGCGTCGGTCAGCATGCCGAAGTCCGGTTGGAACACCCCGAAGGTCTCCTGCACCGCCCGGGAGGTCAGCCCGATCTTCGCGCCGACCCGGCGTTCGCCGCGGCCCTGCCAGGCCCGCGCCTGGAGTTGCTGCACCCGGTACGCGGCCTCGACGTCGCCCTCGGGCAGCAGCCGGCCCCGAAGCGGCGCGCACGGCTTACCGGTGCTGCGGGCGTCGGCCAACTCCCGGTTGGCGGCCTCGATGTCAGCTTCCATGCCCGCTCCCTCGCTACGGCTCACGACAGGTCCACGCAGACGTTCGTGAGTTCGGAGTAGAAGTTCAGCGAGTGCACGCCGCCCTCGCGACCGATCCCGGACGCCTTCACCCCGCCGAACGGGGTACGCAGGTCCCGCAGGAACCAGGTGTTGACCCAGACGATGCCGGCGTCGAGCCGGGCGCCGGCCCGGTGCGCGACGCCCACGTCCCGGGTCCACACGGTCGCCGCCAGGCCGTACTCGGTGCCGTTGGCGAGGGCGTACGCCTCGTCCTCCGTGTCGAACGGCGCGACGTGCACCACCGGGCCGAAGATCTCCTCGCGGTTGGTGCGGGCGTCCGGGCCGAGCCCGGTGAGCACCGTCGGCTGCACGTACGACCCGCCGTCGCGGGTGTCGCCGAAGGTGGGCGTACCGCCGCCGGTGAGCACCTCGGCGCCCTCGGACCGGGCCAGCTCGTACGCGCCGAGCACCTTCGCCCGGTGCTGGTGGGAGATCAGCGGCATGGTGGCGGTCGCCTCATCGGTCGGCCAGCCGTACGCCAGCTCGCCCGCCCGCTTCGCCAGTCGGGCGGTGAACTCCTCGAAGACTGGCCGCTGCACGTAGATGCGCTCGGTGCAGAGACACACCTGACCGCCGTTGGTGAAGCTGGACCGCACCGAGCCGGCCACCGCGGCGTCCAGGTCGGCGTCGGCGAAGACCAGGCCGGCGTTCTTGCCGCCGAGTTCGAAGCTCACCGCCTTCACCCCGTCGGCGGCGGCACGCATGATCGCGCCGCCGGTGGCCGACTCGCCGGTGAAGGTGATCGCGTCGACGCCCGGGTGGCGGGTGAGGAACTCGCCCGCCGAGTCCGGCCCGAAGCCGTGCACCAGGTTGAACACGCCGGCCGGTACGCCAGCGGCGGCCATCACCTCGGCGAGCACCGTCGCCGAGGCGGGAGTCTCCTCGCTGGGCTTGACCACGACGGCGTTGCCGCAGGCCAGCGCCGGAGCAACCTTCCAGGTGAGCAGCAGCAACGGCAGGTTCCACGGCACGATGACCGCGACCACGCCGACCGGCTTACGCAGCGCGTAGTTGAGTGCCCGACCGCCGGTCGGGGTGACGGTGGTGAATGACTCGGTGGGTGTGGTCGCCACGATCTCCGCGAACGCGCGGAAGTTCGCGGCGCCGCGCGGGATGTCCAGGGTGCGGGCCTGGGCGATGGATTTGCCGGTGTCGGCGACCTCGGCGGTGACCAGGTCGTCGAAGCGGCGCTCCAGCTCGTCGGCGACGCGGCGCAGCACCTCGGCGCGCTCGCGCTCCCCCATCCGGCCCCACGGCCCCCGCAGCGCCGCCCGGGCGGCGGCCACCGCATCGTCCACCGTCGACCGCGATGCCTCGTCGACCTCGAAGACCTGCTCCCCGGTGACCGGGCTGGCCTTGGCGAACGTGTTCCCGCCGTCGACGAACTCACCGGCGACGAAGTTGCGCAACCGCTGCGGACCACTCGGCGCGTGGCCGGCCATCAGCCGCGGATCCCAGTTGCCGGTCATGCGCGCCTCCCTCGGCCCAGTGCCGCGCCGATCGCGCCGACCAGCAGCAGCGCGGCCCCGCCGACGACCGCCCCGAGCACCAGGTGCTGTTGGCGCACCCGGCGGCGCACCTCCGCATACGGGGTGGTGGAGAACGACACCAGCTCGTACTGGGAAACGTACCGGCCGGGCAGGGCCCGTTCCAGTGCGTGCTCGACCCGCCGTCGGGTCTGGAAGACCGGGGAGGCGACCTTGTCCCGCATCTCCACGAAGTTGGTCAGCGCCATCGTCGCGATGGCCTCGGCGTTCTCCTGCCGGCGCCGCTGGAACAGCGGCAGCGCCGCCAACCAGTCGTCGGCGCACTCGTCCAGGCAGCGGTCCAGCTCCACCACGTCCTCGAAGGCGCAGTTGGCGCCCTGGCCGTAGAACGGCACTATGGCGTGCGCCGCGTCGCCGAGCAGACCGACCTTTCCGCTGACCTGCCACGGGGTGCAGCGCACAGTCCCGAGCACGCCCACCGGGTTGTGCTGGTAGTCGTCGACCAGGTTCGGGGCAAGCGGGACCACGTCCGGGTAGTGCTCGGTGAAGTGCCGTTCGATCTCCGCCGGGCTGGTCAGCGAGGCGAAGCTGCCGGCACCGTCGTTGGGCCAGAACAGCGTGCAGGTGAAGGAGCGGTCCGGGTTCGGCAGCGCGATCATCATCGAGGTGCCGCGCGGCCAGATGTGCAGCGCGTCCTCCTCCAGGGCGAAGTCCCCACCCAACGGCGGGATCGTCAGCTCCTTGTAGCCGTAGTCGAGGAAGTCCACACTCTCGTCCAGCAGCCCGTACGCCAGCAGTTGCCCACGCACCGCGGATCCGGCGCCGTCGGCGCCCAGCACGACCGATGCCTTCGCCGCGACCGGGCCCTGCGGGGTCTCGAAGCTCAGGGCGCCGTCAGTCGGGTCGAGCCCGACCAGCCGGTGGTCGAAGACGACCCGCACGCCCGGCAGCGCGGCGGCCTCGTCCAGCAGGGCGTTGTTCAACGCGCCCCGGCTGATCGAGTTGATCGCCCGGTCGCCGGCCGCGCTGTACGACTGGAACTGCTGCTCGCCCTCGACCGGGTGGATCATCCGGCCGCGCATCGGCAGCGCGTCGGCCATCACCTGCTCGGCCAGCCCGATGCGGCGCAGGGCGTCCAGGCCGCGCTCGGAGAGCGCCAGGTTGATCGAGCGACCGCGTTCGGCGGTGCCGACACGAGGGTCGGAGCGGCGCTCGTAGAGGGCCACCGGGTAACCACGCCGGGCCAGGAAGCAGGCAGCCAGACAGCCGGCCAGCCCGGCACCGATGATCGCGATCTCGTCACGCCGCGCGGTCATGCTGAGCCGCCTTTCGTTCGCGACTGCGGGGCTCGCAACCCCGACTCACTCCTCGCGCTCACAGAGGTCGCCCCCACCGTCGCGGCGAGCGCCGCGGCCGCCCGCCAGCAGTCGAGGTACGTGGAATACAGCGGCACCGGGGCGAACCGCACGACGTCGGGTTCGCGGGCGTCGGCGATGACCCCGTGTTCGTACCGTAGGCGTTTGGTCAGCTCGGCGGCGCTGCCCGACCCGATGCGCACGGAGAGCTGGCAGCCTCGGCGGGCCGGGTCACGCGGGGTGACCACCCGCAGCGGCCGGCCGACGGTCACCTCGTCGAGCAGTGACTCCAGCCAGCCGGTGAGGCGCTGGCTGCGCGCGCGCAGCGCGGTCATTCCCACCGCGTCGAACAGCTCCAGCGAGGTACGCACCGGGCCCATCGCGAAGATCGGCGGGTTGGAGATCTGCCAGGCCTCCACAGTGGCCGGTGGTCGGGACACCGGCGTCATCTCGAACCGGGTGGCCGCCGCTGTGCTCCACCACCCCTCGAACCGCTGGAGGTTCTCGTCGCCGAGGTGGCGCTCGTGCACGAAGACGCCAGCGAGGGCACCCGGGCCGGAGTTCAGGTACTTGTAGGAGCACCACGCGGCGAAGTCGACGTCCCAGTCGTGCAGGGCCAGCGGCACGTTGCCGACCGCGTGGGCCAGGTCCCAACCGACAACCGCACCGGCGGCCCGGCCGGCAGCCGTGATCGCCGGGATGTCCAGCAGCTCACCGGTGAGGTAGTTGACCCCGCCGAGCAGCAGCAGCGCCACCCGGTCGCCCTCGGCGGCCAGGTAGTCGGTCACGTCCTCGGTACGCAGGGCGTCCTCACCCGCGCGCGGACGCAACCGGACCACTGTGTCGTCCGGGTCCAGGCCGTGGAACCGGGCCTGGCTGCGCACCGCGTAGCTGTCCGAGGGGAAAGCGGCGTCCTCGATGACGATGCGGGTGCGCGCGCCGGCCGGTCGGTAGAAACTCACCATCAGCAGGTGCAGGTTGACAGTGAGCGAGTTCATCACCACGGCCTCCGCGGGCCGGGCGCCGACCAGTCGCGCGGCCGGCCCGGTCAACAGCTCGTGGTACGGCAGCCAGGGGCGCTCCGCCTCCATGTGCCCCTCCACGCCGAGCCGCCCCCACGCGTCCAGGTCGGCCAGGAGTTCGTCGCGGGTTGCCCGAGGTTGCAGGCCGAGCGAGTTGCCGGCCAGGTACGCCGACTCGGGGTGGTCGCCGCCGTCGGCCGGTGGCACGTGGAACAGGTGCCGGTGACCGGGGTCGGCCTCGTCACGGCGCTGCGCTTGCGCTTCGCCAGCGGCGAAGCCCAGCCGCTCAGCTTCTGGGGTCGTCATTGCTTCTCGCTCTCCGGTCACATCGCGGTGCGGGCCGACCATAGCTCCGGGAAGACCACCCGGGCCATGCTGCGCTGCAACCACGCCAGGCCGGCGGAGCCGCCGCTGCCGACCTTGGCGCCCATCGTCCGCTGCACCGCCTTGACGTGGTTCCAGCGCCAGTCGCCGAATTCCTCGGCGACAGCGCTCAGCGCCTCGCCGAGCAGCCGCAGGTGATTGTCGGGGCTGGCGTCGTCGTAGATTCGCACCCAGGCCGCCTCCACCAACGGGTGCGGGTCGTGTTCGACGGCCACGTCCCGGTCGAGCAGGTCGGCGGGGAGGTCGAAGCCGCGCCGGGCCAGCAACGCGAGCACGTCGTCCCAGAGGCTCGGGGTGGTCAGCGCGGCGCTCAGCTCGGCATGAACCTCGGCCTGCCGGCGGAACGGGCGGATCAGCGTCGGGTCGCGGAGCCCGAGCAGGAACTCCAACTGCCGGTACATCGCCGACTGGAAGCCGGAGGCCTCACCGAGCAGGTTGCGGAACCGGTTGAAGTCGGCCGGGCTCATCCAGCGCAGGCCCTGCCAGGCGGCGTTGAGCCCCTCCAGGTGCAGTTTGGCTCGGCCCAGCGGGGCCAACGCCTCCCAGATCTGGTCGGCGTGGATCAGCCGCTGGGTCTCGCGCAGCTCGTGGCAGGTCAGCCCGAAGTACAGCTCCATGATCTGGCTGACCATCAGGAAGGACATCTCGCCCGGGTCGCTGCTGAGCGGGTGCTGCATCTTGTGCAGAGCGCTGGCCTGCACGTACGCGTCGTACGGCACCATGTCGGCGAACTCCAGCGTCGGTTCGCCACCGGTGCGCTCCGCTTGCGCGACACGCTGCCCAGGGGTCACCGGTCGCACCGTGGCACGGCGGTTCGGCGCCCGCCGCTCCGTCTGATCCACCATCTCTTCTCCCTCCCCCGGACTAGCCGACGTCATGATCTCGCGGTCGGATCGGCCTGCGGAATGCCGAATCAACGGCTTCCGCCGGCTTCTCCTGGCAAACCAAAGGCAACTAGGCGAAGTCGGTTCACGAAAGTAAGGTCTGAGCGTGGACGACATGGACTGGGCGCTGCTGCGCGAGTTGCAGGCCGACGCGCGGCTCTCCTTCAGCGAGTTGTCCCGGCGGGTGCACCTGTCGCCACCGTCAGTCGCGGAGCGGGTTCGTCGGCTGGAGGAGGCCGGGATCATCACCGGCTACCACGCCCACGTCGACCTGAGCCGCGCCGGCCGCACCGTGGTCGCGCTGATCCGGATGTCCTGCTACGGCGCGCGGTGCATCCTGCACGACCCGGCGGTGGCTGACTGGCCGGAGATCCTGGAGATCCACCGGATCACCGGGGACGCGTGCAGCGTGCTGAAGGTGGCGGCCGGTTCGATCGGCGCGTTCGAGGGGGTCATCGACCGTCTCGCCCCGTACGGCCAACCGTCGAGCACGATGGTCCTCTCCTCCCCCCTGAACTGGCACCCCGTCACACCCCTCCCCCTCCCGCCCCCGCCCCGCTGACGCAACCCCTCCCTCCCCGCGCCCCTCCCCGCCCCCTCCACTGCGGCGACCTTGCAGTTTCTGCTGCCTTTATGTCCTTTGTGCGGGCATTCGTCGGTGCAGAAAGTGCAAGATCGCGGGTTGGGGCGGTCGGGTGAGGGCGAGGGCCGGGCGGGTTTGGCTTCGGGGTGCGGGGAAAGCAGCGCGCGTGCCCAGGGGAGGGTTCCGGCGGTAGTCGCCGGTTGGGGGGAAATCATGCAGGCAGTCCGCACGATCAACCGCGCGCTCTCGTCCGCACTGACACTGGTGGGACTGGTCGGGACGTTCGTCCTGTTGTCGGTCGCACCGGCGCGAGCCGGCGAGAACGTCTTCGTCGAGGTGACACCCAACAGCGTCCAGGCCGGCAGCCGGGTCAGCATCAAGGCGAGCTGCGACAACGACAACAACAACAGGCAGTCCAGCGTGCACTCCGACGCGTTCGGGTCCGTGACGCTGAGACCCGACAAGGGCTTCCTCACCGCGCAGGCCACTGTTCCACGCGACAAACCGGCCGATCAGTACCCGGTCGACCTGCGATGTGAAAACGGACAGACGTCGTCGACCACGCTGACCGTGCTGAACATGGCCTCACCCAGCAAGGGCCCGGCGACCGGTGGCGGTGGGATGGCCGGCGGGCGCGGCACCGGCTCACTGCTGGTGTTCGGTGGCGTGGCGTTGGTGGCCACCGCGATCGTGCTCGGGATGGCCGGCGGCCGACGTCGACCGGGAGCCGGCTCCTGAGCCGGATCACCCATGACCCGCAGATCCGCGCGTGCGCGGCCGGACCGCCGCGCCCGCCTCCGGGCCGGGCCGGCGCTACGCGCGTCCGGCCGGCTGGTGGCCCGCGTCTCCGGACGGCTGCGACGGGTCGCCGGGCAGGCCGTTTCGGCGAGCGTCACCACCACCGATCCGGCCGCCCGTCCGCTGCCGCCGCGACGTCCGGCCGGGCCGTCGTCGGCCCGCCACCGGTTCGTTACGAGCCCCGGGTTGCCGGTGCTGGCCATCGCCACGCTGATGGTGCTGATCGTGGCGATGCTCGGCGTCGAGCAGGTGACCGGGATGAGCCTGCTGCCGGATCGGCTCAGCGCCGGGCTGCGACCGCCGCCGAAGAAGTTCCCGGTGCTGCCGGCCGCCGACCCGACCAGCCTCGTCATCGACAAGATCGACGTACGGGCGCCCGTACACGACGTGGGTATCGCCCCGGACGGCACGATCGCCGTGCCGGACGCGGCCCGCGCCCAGGAGGCCGGCTGGTACGACCAGGGGCCCACCCCGGGCCAGTACGGTCCAGCCGTGATCGTCGGGCACGTCGACACCACCAGCGGGCCGGCGGTCTTCCACAAACTCCGCGAGCTGCGCTCCGGTGACGAGATCGAGGTCACCCGCACCGACCAGCGCGTGGCGGTCTTCGAGGTCAACTCGGTGGAGAAGTTCGACAAGGGCCGACTGCCGGTGGACGAGGTGTACGGCGACTTCAGCCGCCCGAGCCTCCGACTGATCACCTGCGGCGGCCAGTGGGTCGGCGGCGAGACCGGCTACGCGGACAACGTGGTGGTCTTCGCCTCGCTGGTCAAGGAGCGTTCAGGCGGTTGACCGGCGTCGACGTATTCGGCGAGCCGGGCGGCCCCGGTGAGCATGGCCCGGCCTCGCTCGGTGAGCCGTTGCCGCCACTGACGCAGCGAGGCGGCGAGCGGTTCCGCGCCGCCGGCATCGCGTACTCGACGCAGCACGCCCGCGATGTGGTCGAGCCGGTAGCCACCGCGGCGCAACAGGTGGGCCAGTTCGGCGTCCCGGACGTCGTCGGGGAGGTAGAGCCGGTAGTGGGTCACCGGATCACGTACCGGTCGCAGCACCCCGGCCCGCTCCCATTTGCGCAGCGTGGCCGCCCGCAGACCGAGCCGGTGAGCCACCACGCTGATCGGCACGGCTTTCTGGCTCTGCGGTAGGGGTCTCGTTCCGGTGAGCGTCAACACCGCCGCCTCGACCGCGTCCAGGGTTTCCCGATCGCGCTGGAGCAGCGCATGCCCCTGGTCGATGGTTCGCAGCGCCGTGTCGATCTCGCCCCGGTTGACGGCCCGCATGATGTCGCCGCTGGCCGCGTAGCCGTGGCCCGGGATCAACGCAAGGTAGGCACGCAGCGCCGTGACGTGCAGTTCGGTGAAGCGACGGTAGCCGTTCGGCGTGCGCTGGGCCGGGGGCAGGACGCCGTCTCGTTCGTAGTTGCGCACGGCCTGCGCGGAGAGACCGTGTGCACGCGCGAGGTCGACCGGTCGGCGTACCCCCGGGTTTGAAGGTTTTATGGCTGTCACCGCGCTCCGCCGCTCGTAAGTCTCAACCGCTGATTCAACGATACGGTTCATGGAATGCCACCTTTTCTCGACCTGCTGGCGGTATCCCCGGACCTGCTCGCGCTCGGCGAACCGACGCATGGTGAGTCCGCCTTCCTTCAGCTCCGCAACGAGGCCTTCCTGTCGCTGGCTGAGCACGGCTACCGCTCGATCGCCGTGGAGAGCGACCGGGCGGCCGGGCTGATCGCCGACGAGTTCGTGCAGGGCGTCGCCACTGTGACACTCGACCGGGCGCTCGCCGAAGGGCTCAGCCACGGGTTCGGGGCGGCCCCGGCCAACCGGGACCTCCTGCTGCGGATGCGGGAGTGGAACGCCGGGCGGCCCGTCGCCGAACGCCTGACATTCCACGGCTTCGACGCTCCGGTCGAGTTGGAGAGCGCCCCGAGCCCGCGCCGCCGCCTCACCCAGGTCTGCCACTTCCTCGACCTGGACCGGGCCACCGAGATCGACGACCTGATCGGGGACGAGGGACGGTGGAGTGACACGGCCGCGATCTGGGAACCGGGCCGATCGGTCGGGCGCTCAACCGACGCCCAGCGACTGCGGGTGCTCGCCGACGACCTGCTGACCGAGTTGTACCTGCGGGCGCCGCAGAGGTCAGTGGGCTGGCCTGCGGCATTCGTGCACGCCACGGCCGCGGTCGCGTTGCTGCGGTACCACGCCGCGGCCGCCGCGCCGCTGGCCCAGGAGGAACGCTTCGCCCGCCTGGCTGCCGTCCGGGACGCGCTGATGGCCGAGAACCTGCTCGCGATCCGATCGGCCGAGGCACACCGCGGGCCCACGCTGGTCTTCGCGCACAACACGCACCTCCAGCGACACCCGAGCACGATGACGCTTGCCGACGTGCAGGTGGCCTGGGCCGGCGCCGGAGCGATCGTCGCGGCGCTGCTGGGCGACCGGT
Organism: Micromonospora sp. NPDC049089; assembly: GCF_040648775.1. NCBI lineage: Bacteria > Bacillati > Actinomycetota > Actinomycetes > Micromonosporales > Micromonosporaceae > Micromonospora > Micromonospora sp. NPDC049089. Next base: position 1,537 of record NZ_JBEZEH010000166.1, on the reverse strand, counting down.
ACGCGGTGATCGCCGGCAGCCTCGGCGCAAGCCCGACACTCGGCATCGGGCCGCCAGCCGCCGACACCTACGAGGGCCGGCTCCAGCAGGAGAGCTGTCTTCCCCGGTACCTGCCGACGTCCGACATCGAAGCGGCCGAGCAACGCACGCACGACTACCGCTACTTCCCGCTGGACCGGGCCACCATCGAACACGCCGACGTGGTCCTGCACGTCCCGACAGGCGTCGACGCGGCGATGCTCGCCGATCGGATCGTCGCGCTGCCCGGCGTCGAGCAGGTCGTGGCGAGCGAGGAGGACGGATCACCCGAGGCGGCCTGGGGCGACAGGTTCTTCCTCGTCGGCCCGGACCGCCGCCAGCCGTTCGCCACAATCGTCGAGCACGACGTGCCCGGTTTCGACGAGGCCGCACAGCTGGACCGCCCCGGTGTCTTTCGCCTCAACCTGGACCTGGGCCGGGCCGAGTTCGAGCGGCTGTTCGGCTTCCCGCCCAAGGCATTCGAGGAGCACCGGCACGAGTTCGACTTCGCCCGACTGGACACCCTCGTGCCGCACCCGGGCTACGCGCAATATGGCTTCGCGAGCATCGTCATGCCCGGCCCGCAGTTGCTGCCCGAGATCGACCGGCTACTCGCGATCGCGTACCGCCGAGCGGTCGACCGCCACCAACGCGCAGCGCGCCGGGCAGCCCAAGCCTGACCACGCCCTGCGGAATCAGGCGGCCGCCTCCGGCTCCCGCAGATCCAGCCAGTCGGCCCAGCGGGGGTCGGGAGCGCGGTGCCCGAGCACCCGCCAGGCGGTGCCCTTCGGTGCGGCCGGCAAGGCGTGTAACCGCCACCCCATCTCGGCAGGGGTCTTGTCACCCTTGGTGTGGTTGCACCGTGCGCACGCGGCGACCACGTTCTCCCAGGCGTGCCGGCCACCCCGGCTGCGCGGAAAGACGTGGTCGATGGTCTCGGCCGGACCCCGGCAGTAGGCGCACCGCCACCCGTCCCGGGCGAAGATCGCCCGCCGGGACAGCCCGACATGCGTTCGGTACGGCACCCGGACGAAGCGGGTCAGCCGGACCACTGACGGCACCGGGAGCGCGTCCCGGGCGCTGTGCAGGATGCCGTCACCATCAGCGACGCAGACCGCCTTCGCGGAGAGGACGAGGATCGCGGCGCGACGCACCGACACGACACACAGCGGCTCGTAGGTGGCGTTGAGGACCAACGCGCCGGAGCCCACCGTGGGTCGTATGTCAGGCATCGCGCTCACCCTCCCGGTTCAGCGGCTGCTGGGGACCGCCGCCGACCGGGGCCGGGCACAACGGCCCACACGGTCGACGCCGGGCCGATCACCGACGTCCGTTGCGCCAATAGTCCCTGATCGGACCCCGGATTGCACGTACTAATCCCGCATGGGGTATGAGGATCATCCGCAACCGGGCGGATCGCTGGCCCCGCCTGGGAGAACCGCCGCTGCCCCCGCCCTCCGGATCGAGAGCGGGGGCAGCGGTCTGGCATGAGCAGCAGCGACAGGCAGCCCCGGCGGGG
>NZ_JBEZEH010000165.1:0-17119 GCF_040648775.1 Micromonospora sp. NPDC049089 | reverse complement strand
CCAGGCCGGCCCCCCCTCGCCCGCGCGCCCCCCCACCGCCCGCCCCCCCCCGCGCCGTAACGACAAGGAGTTGACGATGGACAGCATCTCGCAGCCCGCTGACGAACCGGCCGGCGGTCGTCCCGCCCGGCTCAACGTCGGCGACCCGGACCTGCGCAAAACCCGCCTGCTCGCCCGCGAGTGCGCCACCTGCATCTTCAAGCCCGGCAACCCGATGCACCTCGACCCCGGCCGGCTCAAGCAGATGGTGACCGCGGCGCGCGGCGACGCCGGCTACATCATCTGCCACTCGACCCTGCCGTACGCCGACAGCCCGGTCCCGCCCGCAGTCTGCCGCGGCTTCGCCGACCGCTACCGCACCTGGCAACTCCAGGTCATGGAACGACTCTGGGGCTTCGTCGACGTCGAACCACCCGACCCGGACCCCACCCATACTCCCGAGTGACCAGGAGACACCCGCCATGCCGAACATCGACGACATCCTCCGATGCCAAGAACAGATCATCGACACCATCGGCTGGGCCGTCACGCACGTCCTGCCCACCGACGACGACCCCGACACCACCACCCCGTTCGCTTACACCGTCGGACTCACCGCCCACCACTACCCCGAACTACTCACCGCCGGGCTACCCCCCGAGGTCGCCCACTGCCTGCTCAACGACCTCGCCCGCCGGGTCTACGACACAGCCGAACGGTTCAGCCACGGCCAGCGCATCAGCGACCTCATCGCCAGCTACGACGCGATCATCATCGACGGGCCACCCACCCATGACCTGCTGCCCGGGATGGCGATCGCCCGCTACGGCCGCCACCAAATCCGCCTCCAACAGCTCGTCTGGCCCGACCAGCAGGGCCGGTTCCCCTGGGACAGCGGGTACAACTTCAAACTGCAGGCACAGCCATTGATCGCCCAGACGTAGCGCGGCCAAGCGGCGCCGCCCGGGATCCGGACGCCCCAGGCGCCGGATCCCGGGCACGACCGAACCGCTGGCCCACAAAGGTGGCAGCACCAGCGAGGGCAGCTGTCGGCGTACAGATCGGAGTCCAGAAGTAGGTGCCGTTACGTACAAAGACCCACATGACGACGGAGCCAAGGATGGTCGACCCGAGTTCCCCTCGTCACTCGGTCGGGAACCTGGATGCTCACCGGCCCGGCGCTCAACCCGGGTTCCGGACGACCAAGCGACCGATTCCGATACAAGCTGGCTTGTGCCGTTGCGCTAATTGGTGGCCTTATGCTCGGCAGCATGCCTGAGGGTGCTTCGCATCAAAGTGACTCGCATACACAGCGTGAGGCTGAGGAGGAGATCCTCGCGGGGCTTGCCGCGTCTCTGGGTGTGGTCCTGGCCAAGCCGGAGAGAGTTGCTCTGTCTGGTGGTGTGTTCGTCGAGGTGGATGCAGCGACATCGGACATGGGTGTGGTGGTCGAGGCGTATGCCCGGCAGGGCAGATTGAAGGGGGCGCAGCCGAAGAAGATCGCGCAGGATGTGCTCAAGCTGGCTCTGCTCAAGCGGGAGCCCGGCTGGGAGAGGACCCGGACGATCATCGCGTTCGCGAGTCATGAGGCACGTAACTCGATCTCTGGCTGGCTCGCCCGGGCGGCTGCGGAGTTCGGCGTCGAGTTGTTCGTCGTGGAGGTATCTGAGGAGTTGCGGGCACGGATCCTGGATGCTCAGCGCCGCCAGGTCATGGCCAACGCGGACTTGCTCGCGGACGACCTGATGGTGCAGACGGACTCCGGTCGTTGACGTCATTGCGGGGTTGGGCGCTGACGTGGTCAGGTTCCGGTGGCTCTGGGATGGTCGCGAGTTCTGGCACCATGGTCTGGGTCGATTCCCTGGCCCACCGTCGACGGTTTTAACCGGCACATCTCCTGCGGCCAGCGCACGAACGGCTCACGTCCATCCGCCGAACGTGCAGCGGTTCGATACACCGCTTCGCGCACCAGCACAGGAACAACCCGGATGATCGTTTATGCCAGCGCGGCCTCGCCACCTCGTCCCACGCGTTGAATGAAAGCAGCTTCGGCAGCAGGCAGGGGCACCACACTCGAGGTCACCCGTCCGTAGGATCGAGTCAATCGGCCATCGTCTACAACAGTTGCGTCTCGCAGACACGACGAATTGCCCGTCGGCCGGCTCAGCTGGGACCTCTCTCGCATAAGAGGGCCACCCCACGAGCCAACGGGCCAGCCACATCGGCCTCGTTGGGCGTCTCAGGCCAGATGACCTTGAAGTTTGCCGTGCGGAGAGTTCCGACGACACGGTTCGCCAATGCATGACGGTCGAGTTCGTCGGCGTCTCCGTATGAGTTCAGCGACAGTCGAAGCCTGTTATCACTGCCTACAATCAGCCTTAGAGACGATAGTCCCTCATCCGTCGAGATCCCTCCAGCGGTCAGGGCCTTCATGACGTCGGCGCCCAAATCGACCGCGTTGCGGCGGTCAACTGTCCGGGCAGCCGCACACACGGAGTCCACGAGTCGAGCGACGGCGCCGGTAACAGCATTTACGGAGATGGTGTACGGGCCGAGGGAGATTGTCTCGGTGTGGGGCTCGTATGCGAACCCCCAGAACTCACTCGCGACCTCACGCGCCGGAGCGCCCGCGGCGATGCGCCGCTTCTGCGGGCCGCGGCCGGTCCCGAGCGCCCAAGCCTCGAAATGCATCAGAGCATTTCGCACCTCGGTCAATCCCGGCAAGGCTTGCTCGTACTCGCTCTTTGCCTCACTGAGAGCGTGCTGAGCCTGATCGAGACCGAGCTCCTGCAGTCGGCCGTCCACGAGTGCGACAGCGCCGAGAAGCTGCCGCAGAGCCAAGATGAGCTGGCGCGCGTCAATCTGACGCGAGCTGAACCAGGAGATCCGGTGGTCATCGGAATCGCGCATGCGCAAGAGGGCAAGCTCTGCTGCACGCTGCCACCACTGGATCTCCGAGACCGCAATCGCCTCGGGGTTGTCCGCAGGCGACCAGTCGACCACCGGACTCGTCACGGTCGGATTATGGTCGTGCTCGCCTTCGCCGTGCCACCCATAAAGCTGCCAGGGCGCGCCGGTCGGCGCACTCATCTTGGCAGGAGCGGATGCCGTGTGGAGATGTCGACTGGACGCCCGTCACGCAACGTCATCGACCGGGCATGCCGGTCAGTCCCACAAACGTCAAGGCGGCCAACCATCAAAACTCGCCTGCCCCGGTGCGGCCTTGCACGTCAAGCCGTACCTGTCCCTGCACGGGATCCGGTACGCCGACAGCAGCCTGATACCGCTGAGCAGCAACGAAATCCGTTGCCTGTTCGCTTACCTCGTTTCGACCATCCCTTACAGACTGGGCGACATCCCGCACTGGTCTCACTTCCGCGGTGTCAGCCCACCTGCGGGTTCTCGAGTAGGAAGTGCAGCCCTTTCCTCGATCGTCGGGCGGGCGGGGTGCCTGTTGACGTCACTCGCTGTGGCTCGCGCGTCGGGCGGGGCGGGGCTGGCGTCGGTCCGTCGCCTGGCGATCCCCGGTCGGCGGGGGTAGTCCGGCGGCAGGTATCGGTAGACCGATCGCAGTGACTTGCCGATCCTCTCGGCGAGCAGTTCAGGGTCCAGGTTCGGCTCCTTGCGCAGCCAGTAGGCCACTGCCTGCGCAGTTCCCCGGGGCACCTCCGAGTCCTCGTCGTCGTTGGCGTCGTCGGCGGCAGCATCCTGATCGTCGCCGTCCGCCTCATCGTCGGCGTTCGCGCCAAGGACGTCCTTGTCGTCCACGGTCCTGCCTGCCGGGTCCGCGACGGCCGGATCGTCCGGGGACAAAGCTTCAGGCGGGCCGGCGTCGCGGCTCTCGGCACTCTGCTGGTGGCCGGTCGGGGCCGGTCGAGGGTTCTTCTCTGGCTCTGGATTCGGCTCCTGCCGGTCATCGCGAGGCGTGTCCGCCACCGACGCGCAGGGGGCGGGCTCAGGTGCCGATGGCGCGCCGGCGACGCGCTCTCCCCTGAACCAGCGACGGCGGTGACGGACACTATGAGCTGTCACGATCCGCCCCGGGGCGAGGTCAGCGGCCAGGAGCATGGTCAGCCCGTTGTAGTCGGCGGTAGCCGCGAGGCGTGTGGCGATCTCGTCCAGGTCGTACACGCGCACGGCGATGTCGGCGGTGGTGGGGTCCATTGCCGCCCTGACCTTGCGATGGAGCACCTTGGCGATCGCGGCGTCGCGCCGTCGGCGGGCGATCGCGGTGCGGGCCGCCGCGAGGGACTCGTACAGGTCGAGGCCACCAGCTTTGGCGATGGACCGCGCCTGGGAGGTGATGACGGGGTGGCAGATCCAGTGCCCGAACACCTCGTAGGCGGGTGGTGTGGGCGGCAGGCCCCCGGTGACTCGCAGCCGGTCGCGGCGCTGGTTGCCGGCGTGCATCAGCCAGACGAGGTATCCGAGGGCGGACATGCCCGCGTAGAAGCCGCCAACTAGGTGGTCGGGGTGGGCGGCCCAGTTGAAGGTGGCGGCTCCGGCGGCGATCGCGGCGGACAGCAGGCGTGATCCGATTGCCCGCTCGCCGAGGCGGCGTCGCACGTCGGCGTTGGCCATCACGACCACGCCGCCCAGTTCGAGCGCGGCGACGGCCGGGACCGCGACGACCATCGGGACGCCGAGTGTTTGGACGGCGCCGGTGACTTGTCCAATGAGGGCGACCAGCAGGACCAGGACGTAGAACACCTGGCGTATCCAGGCGGCGTGCCGGACTGCTGTGGCCAGGTCGGCGTCCACCGCGTTGAGCGCCGTCGGGAACGAAGCTTGCCGGTGCGTCGACCCGCCTTGAGGGCTGCGGGCGGGCCCAGGATGGCCGGTGGGAACGGCTGCTCGCACGGGCCGTGCGGTGCCGTTGCGGTCCCAGTTCGTCGCCTGCGGGCCGTCGTCGCCGCTGTTGGACTGATCGTGCAGGCTGCCACGACGTGCGTCGGGTGCTGCCGAAGGGTCCGTCGTCATGGGTGAAGCCCGTTGGTGTGAGAGTCGAGCTTCCCGGTTGGCTTCTGCCGGCGCAGGTCGGCGATGAGCCGGTCAGCGAGTCTGAGGGTGCCCTCGCTGGGTTCGGCGTCGATCTCGTCGAGCCTGCGGGTGAGGGCCCGGCGTAGGGAGCGGACTTGCTCGAGGTTTCCCAATGCGGCGTGGGCGCGCATCGCTTGCTGGTAGATGGCTTCGGCGTACGGGTCGTGGCGCATCGCGGCTTCCAGGACGGCCAGGGCTTTTGTCGGGTCAGGGGTAGCGGCGGCAAGGGCGAGGTGGGCGTCGAGGGCTTGGCGGCGGATGCCCTCGCGGTATGCCTCGATCCATTCGAAGTCGAAGCCGTCGGCGAGTGTGCCGTCGTAGGCGTCGACGGCGCGCTGCAGTGCGGCGGTGCGGTCGGTGTCGGTGGTGGCGAGGGCGGCGTCGCGCAGCGCGGAGCGCATGCGCCACAGGTCGGTGTCGAAGGCGTCGCGGTTCAGGGCGTAGCGGCGCGACGGGTGAGTGAGGTAGGTGGCGGGTCCTCCGGTGAGGACGAGGGTTTTGCGTAGTGCGGATACGTAGGTGTGCAGGCGGTGCGGTGCCTTCGACGCGGGGGCGTCGGGCAGCAGGTCGTCGAGGATGTTGTCCTGTGCTGCCTCGCCGTCTTGAACGACGAGGTAGACCAGCAGTTCGAGGGCTTTGGCGCGCAGCGGCGTGGTCGTGTCCATGTCCACGATGCGGGCCCCGCCGAGCACTCGAACGTCGACGCGTCCGCCGGTGCTGTAAGGCCAAGCGTCGCCCGCCGGGTGCGGTTCATTCCCGGCGTGATCGCGGCGCTCCTGCAGGTGTGCGGCGGCAGAATTCTCGGGTGTGGGGTTCGGCGCGTGGGCGGCGCCGACCAGCCTGTCGAGTGGTACGCGCTGCGCGGGTGCTGGTGGTTGGGGCTCGCCGGTATGGGACTCGGCGAGGAGTCGCAGTAGTTCGGTGGTCTCGCTGCGGTTGATGACGCTCAGGCGGCCGACGGCGGTAGGACAGCTGTGCTGTTTCGCGTCGTGCTTAACGGTGCTGGTGGAGCCGTCTTCGGCGACGACGATGGTGTCGCCATCGGGCCAGGCGCCGAGCATTACGCCGTGGATGTCGAGTCGGTGTCCTTGAGTGAGCAGCGCGGCGATGCGGGTGCGCTCATGAGCAGTGGTGGGGGCGGCGATCAGCACCGTCGGCGGCACGGGCTCGGCGATCGGGTCCCGGTCCCGCAGGTCGGCGATCGTGTCGACCTCGTAGTCGCCGCACATGCGTGCGCGGTGCAACGTCTGCTCTTCGATCAGCGTCACAGCGTCGCTGAGTCCGCTGGTGATGGTCATCCGCGGGGTGTCCGTCAGTGTGGTTGTGGTGGTGCCTAACAGCGTGGCGAGGGTGTCCGAGGCGATGACGACGTGGTGGCGGCTATGGGGGTCAACCGGTCCGCCGGCGGCGAGGGCGGCCACCAGCACGCCTCGGGCCGCTGCCTCGGCTCCGGGCCCGATCAGACCGAGTCCCGCAGACGGCCATACCTCGATCAGCGGGCGGGTCGGCGCGGGTATAGGCGGCTGCGACTCGTGCGCCGTGAGCGTGGAGGTCTCGTCGTCTGCCGCGTCTGCCGGGTCCGAGTCAGCGTCCACGACGGGTTCGTCGGGCGGAGGGTCGAGGTCGGGGCCGGGGTCAGGAATCGTCTTCGCGCTCGGGGTCAGGGCCCGTAGGCCGCGACGGATCCGGGTGACCACCGCCGGCATCGCCTCGACACTCGGGTCGTCGAGGCGTGGGCGCGCGGTGGGTTGCTGGGGGGTGTAGCGGCGACGGCGGTGTGCCCAAACGAGGGCAACCGCGGCGAGGACTGCGGCGGCGAGTCCCATGTCGAGCCAGCTACCCGTGCCGAGCGACACACCGGGCTGAGGTCGCGGCGTTGGGGCGGTTCGTTCGTCGGCGGTGCGAGTGGTGGGTGTGGCAGCCGGTCCCGACGCCGAAGCATGGTCGGTTGGCGCGGACGTGGGTGCTGGGGCGGACTCCACGAGGCCGTCGTCGGTATCCGTTCCGGTCGGGCTGCTGGGCGATCCTGAGGGAGCTGATGTCGTCGGCGTTGGGGCAGGCGCCGGTCGGGGCGACGGGCGTGGTGCTTCGACCGTGGGAGGTAGTCGCAGTGTCCAGCCCGGGTAGATGAGGTCAGGGTCGCTGAGTGTCCCACCGGTGTGGGGGAAGCGGGTGCCGCGGTTGGCGGTGAAGATTTCGGGCCAGCGGTCCGCGTCGCCGAGGCGGTCCTGGGCGATGCGGGACAGCGTGTCGCCGCGCCGCACCGTGTAGGTGTGCATGGCCTGGTCTCTGCCGTTGGCTGGTGAGGTGGTCTGGTCGTCGGGGTGGGCGCGCGCGGTGGCCACTGGGCCCTGCGGTGCATGGGTCGTCTCCGCGGCGGTGGTGGTCGCGCTGGCGTGGGCGGGCGTCGCGGTGGCCGCCGTGCTGACGGCGGTCGCTCCCAGGACAGCCGCCGTGATGCCCTGCAGCGGCCCGGGCATGTGCAGTCGTGGCAGTCGCCGTGACATCCGGGCGGCCTGGGCGTAGAGGCGGGCCGTGATGGCGGCGGCGAGTATTCCCCACAGCAGCCATGCCGCGAGGTAGGCGATGCCGGCGAGGAAGCCGCCGCTGAGGGGCTCCTCGACCCAGTCGCGGAGCAGGGTGGTCCACGAGCCTTGCGGGCGTGGCCACCTGCCGACGCGGACGAGCGTGACCGGCACGGCAACGAGCAGCAGCGTGACCGCCGACGTGTGAGCGACCGTAGACCTCATCGCCCCTCCCTTGCCGCCGTGTGTGGAACCCGGACGCCGACCGGCACCGAGCCGGCTTGGCAGCGCCGTGAAACGTTGGCCACGAATCGACCGTAGGGCGAGCGGCAGAAGACGACGCGGTTTCGCTTGCTGACAGGACCTCACACGACCTCACACGACCTCACAACCCCAGCTCACGGGCCATCGATAGGAGTCGAGACGGTGCGACCGGCAGCATCTGTTGGGCCCAGGACGCGGCTTCTGCCAGCAGGACGAACTGGCTGTCTGGGACCGAGCACGGGGTCAGTCGAAAGCGGAAACGGAGCCGCAAGCGCATGGGGAAGCACAGTTCGGGCTTTCCGAGCCGGGTCACACCTGCTCCGAGCGGGCGGCGTTACCGGGTGGGGATGGCGGGCTGGTCCCTGAGGGTGGCTGTCGTGAGAGCCGTGTCGGTGGGAAGGATGCCCGCTGCGGCGAGACGACGGGCGTAATCCTTCCGCAGGTGGTCGGCCGCGTCGTGGTCGCCGAGGGTGATGAGTGCGCTGACCGCGCGGGTGTGCAGGTCGGCGTTGTACGGGTCGATGCGGATGCCGGCCTGCAGCCATGCCAGGGCCTGACGGGCGTCAGGGCTGGCGCTGGCGAGAGCCGCGTGTGCGTCGATGACGTGCCGGCGGGTGGCCTCGCGGATCGGGTCGAGCCAGGGCCAGGTCCGTCGGGCGGCGAGGTCACCGGGGTAGGCGTCGATGACAGCCTTCCAGGTCGTCGCGTCGGTGGCGACGGCGGTGGTGGCGTCGCTGACCGCGTGGTGGAAGTGCCACAGGTCGACGGTGACGCCGGTGGGATCGAGGCGGTACCGGTCGTCGCTGTGCTCGATGATGGTCACCCCGGCCGTGGAGCGGATGGTGGCGCGGAGGTCGCTGAGGGTGGTGTAGAGGCGGCCGGTGAGGGAGCGGCGGGGCAGGCCCGGCCAGATGGCGTCGGTCAGCTGTCGGGTGTCGGCTCCGTTGGGGTGGGCGGCGAGGAACACGAGGACTTGGAGCGCGGCGGTACGCCGGATCTCCACAGGGTGGCCGTCCAGCAGCAGTGTCGGTTCGCCCAGCACGCGCAGCTGAAGGCGTCGTTTGTCGTTGCCTGAGCGGACGGGGTGGTCCTGGGCGGTGGCCTCCCACTGTGGGGACCGGCCTGCCAGGGCGGGGTTGCGCGACGGGCCGGAGGTGCCAGCCTCTGGCGGTGCCGGGTCGGGGTGGGCGATGACGGTGAGCAGGTCGGTGGCTGTGACCTGGGTAAGGACGCACATCCGTGGCCCGGCTGATCCGCTGCCGTCCTGGTAGTGGGTGTGCCCCGACGGGTCGATCTGCCATGTCTGGCCGGCCGGCCACCGTCCGAGCACGGCCACCGCGGCGGAGGTGATGGCCAGACTCGCCAGGGTTTCGGCGTTGTCCGTAGCGGACGCAGCATCGGCGATGAGGGTTGGTCCGGATGGGCCGGTGCCCTCGTGCATGTCTCGTTGTGCCGGGTCTCGTCCGCCCAGGCCACGACTAGGGTGGTTTCCGGAGAAGAACTCTGCTGCCTGCCCGAGGTTGTCGATGACGGCCAGCCCCGGCAGGCGCAGGCCCAGCGTTTCGGCGGTGGGGCCGAGCAACCCGGCCAGGACGGATCGGGTGACGACCACGGACACGGCCGGGTGATGACGCCCCGCTAGGAGGCTGGTGACGAGCAGTCCTCGCGCCGCGTCCTGCGCCCCCAGCCCGGTGAGACCGACCCCAGCTCCGGGGAAAGCCCCACCAACGGTTGACCGGTCGAGCGGCGACGAGCCCGCCGATGCGGCGCCAGGTTCGCTAGGCGGTGGCGTCGAATCGGCGAGGGCGGCTTGCACGGCCGCCACTGTCGGGGGCAGCGGCGCCAGGTCCGTGTCCTCGCGGCTCGGTGGACCGGGCGGGCGGGGTTGGTAGGAGCGGCGGCGTCGGAGCCACACCAGCGTCGCCGCGGTGCTGACTTGCTCCGCCACGTCGCGCGGCAGCCAGCCACCGGCGACGCTGATCCCCGCGTCGGCCAGGACGTCGCCGTCTGACGGCGTGAGGTTATCCGCGTCATCAAGGATCCCTGCCGCTACCGGCTGCGTGGGCGGCGATGGCGGTGCGGCGATCGCGTGGGAGCTGACTCCGAACACGGCAGCGCCGGCGATCCCACCGGCGGTGACCTGGAGGGGTGTCGGTAGCGGCATGCGCCGCAGCCACCACAGGGTCGCGCTCAGGCGGGTCAGCACCCGGAGCGTGACCGTGGAGGCGAGCAGGAGCCACACCAGCCAGGCCGCGATGGTCAGCGCGGCGGTGAGGGTCTGTTCGGTCAGCGGGTTCTGCACCCACTCGCGGGCCTGCGCGGCGGTCGGCCAATCTTGTAGGGGTGCTCCGATCAGGGACAGCAGCACTATCGGGGGGCCGGCCAGAAGGGTGAGGACGAACAGCAGCGACATCAGCTGCCGCGGCCACCGCATGTCACCCGCCTCCGCCCGGTGACATGTGCGCCCGTACCGGGCCGGTGGGCGGTGCGGTGGGAGTGGGTGGGGCGGGGCGCAGGACACGGCTCCAGAGCCGAGTAGCCCACCAGATCGCGACGGCGATGGCGTAGATGACGCCGAGCATCCCGGCGGCCCGTCGACTGACGATCGCCGCGAAGATCACCGCCAGCGGGGCGGCGAGGATGAGGCGGAACATCAACGGTGTCACCACTGCCATGACCACGGCGACGCCGAGGAGGAGACCGCCGACGCGGCCGGCGATGTCGATCCACAGGATCCGGTCCGGCCACCGGTCGGCGGTCAGGGAGTACTGGATCAACCCCATGCCGAGGGTTGCGGCGACGATGGAGCCGGTCGGCGCGGCCAGCAACGCCGACCAGCCGCCGTGCGGGGAACGCCACTGGCGGGCGGCGACGACCGCCATCGCCACGGCCATCACCGACACCGGTGCGATCGGCCACAGCGCCCACTTCAGGTACGGGCCGACAGGCATGTGGAAGTACTGGCTGGTGACCACCGCGTACAGGCCAGCGATCGCCGCGCCGAGGGACACCGCGGCGAGGATCCCGACGCTGACCCTTCCCCCTTCGGCTCGGGTGCCGGGGGTGGGACTGCGGGCGGCGATCAGCGAACCGAGGACCGTGCCCGCGGCCAGGCACGCCAGCAGGGCCATCACGGCCGCCATCGTGAACTCGCCCCAGTTCACACTCACCGAGTAGTACACACCGAGCACCCCATGCTCCTCGGCGGTCAGGAGACACTGCCAGATCAGGGCCAGCGACGCGAAGCCGGGCACCGCGATCGCCGCCGCCCGGCGCACGGGCGGCACCGGCACCTCCACCCGCTCGACCGTTTCGGTATCGACGGCGCCGACGTCAGCGGCGCCCCGGGCCGCGACCAGCGCCGGCTCGGGCACGACTATGGGTGCGGCGCCGGTGTGCTCAGCGATCGCCGCCGCTAGGTGTGATAGCTGGGCGCTGCCGCCCACACAGTAGATCCCGGCGAGGTCGCCGACCGTGAGTTCGGCGGCGGCGACTGTCTCCTGCGTCAACTGCGCGACGCGCCACGCCACCGGCCGGACGGCCTCGTCGAGCATCGCGCTGTTCGCTATCACCGGTGGCCGGTCCGGAAGCGGAACCGTGACAGCCGGATGGGCCACCAACGCTTCCTTGGCCACCCGAACGCTGTGCGCCACCGACGCGCGCGACGGGCCCTGCCCCTCTCCCATCGACGCGCCGATGAGGGCGTCGGCGAGCGCCTGATCGACTGCCGCGCCGCCAGCCGCGGCGTCCGCGAGGGTCGCGAGGACCTCGAATCCAGCCGGCCCACGGCGCAGCACCGTCACCTCCGCGCCCGCGCCGACGTCACAGACGACAAGGAACGCACCGACCGGCACCCGCACACCAGTGGCGAGCAGATACTCGGCGACCGCCACCGGGGCCTCCACCAGACGCGGCTGCGGCAACCCCGCCCGGTGCGCGACCTGCCGCATCCAGGTCCGCCGCCGGGGCCCCCACCCCGCCGGGACTACCACCCGCACATCCCGCACCGGCTGACCGACGACCCGCTCGGCTTCGACGGCGACCCTGCGTAGTGGCGACGCCGCCACCTCCAACGCGTCGCCGCCAGCGTCACCTGCCGTCGCGTCCTCCACGGGATGGCGCGGCCCCGGAATGAACCCTGCGGGCGGCCCCGCCGACTGTCCGCTCGCGGGCATAGACGACGCGCTGTGTAGGGATGGGTTCCCGTCGAATGACAACACGTGCGCGCTGCCATCGGCCCACGCCAGGACGGCTTGGGTGCCGGCGCTGCCGCAATCGATCGACAACCGCGCTTCCCCCGACCCCATGTCCATAGTCAAACATGAGGATCACATTCACGTCACCTGTCAATCACTCACGGCCAGCAGAGGCCAGGCGAAACCGCACCAGCGTCACTGTCCGCCGAACCGCCAAGGGACCTCATCGAGGAAATCCTCGTGCTGGGCCGTCTCCCACGCCCGCATGCTCGGATATCGGTCACTGCAGTACCGCTGCCGCAGATGCTCAGCGAACCGCATCCGCTCCTGGTCGCCCGCCAGCACGAGCCCGCGATCATCAGCGCCTGCTCGAAGCAAACAATTACCGTCCGGATGGACCGTCACGGTGATCTCGCCCTGACGTGCCACAGGGGCACCCGCGGCGAGGTACGCGAGATAGATGTAGCGGTAGTCGAACTCGTTGTGGCGCTGGTGTATCCAGTCCAGCCACCGGTCCACCTCGTCCAAGCTCCACGGACTCATCGGTTACCTCCCACCCTGCGGTGATCAGCCAAGATCCATCAATCCCAATCGTCAGTGCAAGCCATGACATGCCGGATGCGTCGGGCTTCGTGCGCGTCGGCTAGGCACCGCCCCACCACACATACGCCCGAACACACGCCTAATCCACAGGCCGCCGAAGGTTGCCACATCGCTCTTCCGAGGCAGCGGGTCCGATGACCTTGCCGATGAGGTACTCCCACGCCCCACCGTGAGGTAACAATCAGAGTGGGTACGACCAGGCGAGGCGGACGATTGCGCCCCGGGAGCGTCGAGGGGCCCGACGGCTTGAAACACCGCCTCCCTCGCCGGGCGACAGCACCCCTGGCGTCCCGCAGGCCGGGGTCACTCTGCTTGTTTCCACTGTGGACACCCTCAAGAAGATGACTACCCCGAGGTGCGCAATCGCGGCCCTGAACGCGGGACTCAATCTCGACCCGGCAGGGAGCGCCATCGAGAACCTCGACCTCTTTGTTGGAATTGTCCGAGGCAATCCTGATCACGGACGGCATTCCACAGGCCAAGCGGCGTTGACGGGTTGGTTCGTAGGCCTGTTGATCTGGGTCGGCTTAGTCGCCACATCTCGTGGAACTTCTATGTCTGCGACGAAGCTCTCGCCCTTCCGATAACGCTACGGCGTGCATTGAGCACTGACTGCTACTTCGCGTTAGGCTTGCCCCGCTCACCATCGGACAAATCTTCGCGGCTCCGCACTAGTGTCACCTCGGGGAATTGCCATGATCGAAGGGTTTGGTGGCGGCGCGACGGGCGCGCCCAAGGGCGTACAGGGTCTATGGCCAACGCATGTGTTGGAATAAGGTGGACGACGGCGTGGTGGACGCTACAGGGCTGAACGCTTGCCCGGCGCGACGGCAACGTAGCCTGAAACTTATGGATGTCGATCCCGATGTGGTGGGTGGACACGTGAACGTGGATCGCGGAGCAGTAGATCAGGCTCATACCACCACTCGACGCCGAGTGGTGGGAGTTGGCATCGTTGTCGCGGTGGGCGCCACCGTGTCCGGCGCGGTGCTGTTGGTGGCGACGCTCCTAGTGCAGCTCCTTGCCGACGGCTTGAGTACGGGCACTCGCACGGCGATCATCGCGGTCAGCACCATCGTCGGCGCCGGTCTAGCGGGTTGGTCGGCACAGGCGATGCTGGCTCCGACCCTCGCTCGCCTCATCAGCCACCGCAGCGATGACTAGATTCTGGCGCGTTGGCGGCGGAAGGTGCTTAACGTTGCGTCCGCCGGGATCGGCGGCTGGCGAGCCGGGCCCGCAGACTGTTGGCACCAGCGAAGGCGGCGGTTCCCGCAGCTGGCAACAGGCATGACAGCCAACCGAGCTGAGACACCAGCAGCGCAGTGACGCCGAGGGTAAGCACGAGTACGACGACGAGGGCCATGACCGCCCTCGTGTAAATCCAGACGACCCTTCTCTCTTCGTCAACGGTGGCGGTGCGATCCACCCGACGCTCGAAGAAGTCGACGAGGGTGACGAGCCAGTCAGGCCCGCGGAGCGCTGGCTGGGTGGGTTTTGCGGCCGGCGGCTGGACCATCGGGGCGTTCCTGCTTGGCCTGCTTGGAGCTGCCTCGTCCGCCTCGCGCCGCCGGGGGGCGCCTTCGCGAGGACTGCGTAGCGCGGCCTGGCCGTTAGTTGGCGTCGAGCCGACCGCAGGTCCGGTCAATGGCTCGCCTCCACCTTCAACAGCGGGTGGATCTTCGTACTGTCCACGCCGCTCGGTGGTGTCCGTGTCGGGGGCAGGCCTCCGCGCTCTCGGCACTTCGGGCGGCGGTGTTCGGGGTGATGCCGCCTGCTTACCGGGAAGGGTGCTGTCGTCGTCGAAGGGAGTTGTGCTCGGCACCGCGGGGCTCCGGTTCGTTCTGGGTGGATAAGCAGAGACAGGGGTGTGGCTTGGACAGACTGCGTCGCCTCGATATGCGGTGGTGGTAGCGACCCCCGGTGTCACGTAGCGCCAAGTGGGACGTACTACTTGGATGTTCCAAGTAGCGAGTAGCTACGCTACCGTTCGCGTGCGCGGCGGGGCAGCGACTCGCCGACGAATGACCTGCACCAACCACCAAGGGCTCTCGGATGCTAACTCTTTGTAGCTATCAACGCCCCCTCGACTGCTCCTAACCCGACATTAGGGAGGTTTCCGACAATGGTCGCTGATGTCGATCCGGCCGTGCAGCGGCGACGGCTACGGTCTGAGCTACGTCGACTCCGAACGCATAGACAGTTGACGCAGAAGGAAGTGGCGGAGCGCGTCGGATGGTCGCCGTCCAAGCTCATACGCATCGAGACGGGACAGGTAGGGCTCTCCCCCTCCGACTTGAAGGCGCTTCTTAACGAGTACAACGTCTCCGATTCGGAGACGATCAGTTCGTTAGCGGCCATGGCCAAAGAGGGCCGTAGGCAACAGTGGGGGCGTTATCGGGATGTACTGAACCCGGACTTCCTCACTTACCTGAGATCCGAGAGCTCCGCAGTGACGATTCGCCAGGCCGAACCCCAAGTCATTCCCGGCCTGCTTCAAACCGAGGAATACGCACGCGCCGTTATCCAAGGCGTAGGCGGAACTGACCTGTCGACACACGCGGTAGACCGCCAAGTCGAGGTGCGCATGAAACGTCAGGAGATCTTCGACCGGCCGAACCCACCGGAGATGTTTTTCATCATCGACGAGTCCGCGATGAGGCGGCCGGCCGGAGACGCGGACGCGATGCGCCGCCAACTCCGCCATCTGAGGAAGATCGCAACGCTCGACCACGTGCACGTCAGGGTCGTTCTTCTCGACAGCGGGATTCACCCTGGCCTGCGAGGATCGTTCGTCCTTTTGGAATTTCCTGAACCGGAAGACGACGACATTCTTTTCCTAGAGAGCAGCCAGACCAGCTTGGTCACCAAAGACGACACCGAAGCGATAGACAGATACCACAAGGACTTCGCCCATCTGGAAACCATCGCGGCGTCGGAAGATGAGACGGCGCGCCTGATCGTCACGATCGATGCCGACCTTGAGCGACCATAACCGCTGTGAGGATTCGCCGTGAGCGGCCCCGCCCGGCCTGACAAGGACCTTAGTCTTGTTTAGCGGTAATTACCCACTAGCGGCACTTCATCAAGAGCGATTGGAGGTACCGCCGAAGCCGCCGCGCTTGATTGCCGATACAAAAGACTTCCAGCCCGACTCTGTGAAGTTGAGACCTCCCGCCATCGGGTTCTTCGAATCCCGAACCTTGACAAACGCCGAATTGGGCGACACCTCAACACAGTTGTTGTCGCCGGCCATACTTCGGCTGCTCTTCTTCCAGTTCAACTCCGACATGACTCCACCTCCGATCGCACTACGGCAAACGTCCATTCTACGATTCCCGCACGGGAGCCGGCGACGCCGCTGGAAACGACATCAACAACGACAACGACGTGCATGTTCGGAGTGTAAGCAGCCCTAGCCAACCATGCCAGACTGTTACCGGTAGGCGCGAGGCGCGACGAGGTTCTTGGCGAGATGGTAGTCGCGATATGCATTTGTCATTTCAAAGGTTGCAGAACATTTCCACGGCGCGCCGGATTTAGAAGTTCCACGGGAGACGTGCCAGCAAGTTGTACTGCCCGTCAAGAAACCCCGAGAGCCAGAAAGATCTTCGCCTTTTGCGTATACGCGCCGCCCGCAAGACGCCTGCCTGCAGACGGATGAACGACAGCGTCGAAGCCTCAACTTCACAGGTTGTCGCGCACCGACCATAATCCGACTCCCAACGAGGGGGCACGCCCACGGCCGGGATCGCCGATGGAGCTATAAGCCCGCTCTGCTCCCACACGATCCGCACCATGGACGAGCAGCCACCCGTGGCGGCGGAAACAAGAGAGCCGCAACCCAGCCCGTCCGGGGGCGGGCGTCCTCCGCGGGGAAGCCGCGCGTCCGTCCAAGCCCTCTCCGGAGCACAGCGGGCAGGATGGACTTTCATCCGTAGTGCACGTTCCTGGCGAAGCCACCCGGTCGATGATGAGACATTCTCGATGATCCTTCGTGAGCCGCAGGCGCGGGCGCCTACTCAGGACCAGTGAGATCGGCATGGCCTGCCAACCGACCAAAGCCGGAGCGGTCCGTGATCCGAGCACAGAACGGCATAACTCCAGCCTGACCACATCGCCACCCAAGACCAACAGCCAATCGAACACTTGTACGATGCCCCGGTGGAGGACATCGTGGCTCGCTGGTGGAACGGGATCTGGGGACGCCTGGGCCGCCGAGATGTGTGGCTCACGCGCGAGGTCCGGTGGAGAGTCACCGCCCGAGCCGGGGACACCGAAACCGGGCGGGTGCTTCGGTGGGAGTTCGACGCCGAAGGCGAGGCCCTGGCCATGGTCAAGCGCCTCCTCGCCGCCGACGCGGGCGGGCAGTGGCGCAAGCAGTCCGGCGATAGCCAGCCGCCACAGCAGGCATAGCACCTGGCGTGCGGTCCGCGGCCCCGCGGCCTCCACGAAGTGGCCGATGCGGGCCTTGGCCATCACCGGGATGGAGACCGCCTCGATGATCCCGTCGAT
>NZ_JBEZEH010000164.1:0-17205 GCF_040648775.1 Micromonospora sp. NPDC049089 | reverse complement strand
GTATGTACATCGGGTCCACCGGCGAGCGCGGTCTGCACCACCTCGTGTGGGAGGTCGTCGACAATGCGGTCGACGAGGCGATGGCCGTCCGGAGCTAGGACTCCTGAGGTCTCCGCGACTTCCGGGGGCCGAGGCGTCGGTTGAGGGTGGGCTTGCTGACCTGCTCGATGCGCTCGCAGATGGCCAGGTCCGGGATGTCCGCGTCGCGCAGCGCCTGCGTGGCTTTCCAGGCCGCGTCCTCGGCGGTTTTCGCGGCGGCCCACACCTGCTTCGCCTGCTCGATGGCGGCGTTCTGCTCGTCGGTGGGCGTCCACGTCGGCCTGATCACGGTTCGCACGTTATCACTTCCCTGTCTCATGTTGACACTCTCCCTTCGGTGGGGTTAGTGTTTCAGGAAGAAACGATAACCGCAAGGTCGAGCAGGAGGCACGAGATGGCGAAGGCCGACAAGCAGGCAGCGATCCGGGAACACAAGGCGGCTCGCAAGAACCTGGAGCAGGTCAGCAGCAAGATCATGGAGGAGACGCCCGAGTACCTGGCGGCCAACGACCGCGTCATCGCCGCCGAGAAGAACGTCCCCTGGTGGCGTCGCTGATGAGCGAGCAGTGGTGGTCCTGGGCATTGACCCTGATCGGCCTCACCGGGTGGTGGCTCACCGGCCGCCGACTCTGGCAGGGCTGGGCCGTCAGCCTCGCCGTTCAGGCCCTATGGCTGGCGTACGCGCTGGTCACCGGGCAGTACGGGTTCATCGTCGCCAGCGTCGCCTACGGGGCGATGGCGACCCTCAACCTTCGGCGCTGGCGTGCTGAAGCCGCCGCACAGGAGCGCCTGGCCAACCAGAGCTGACCGTCTCCGTGGGACACCCGCCCATCACCGGGTGCCCGCGCGGAGGTGGCCCGACCGGGACCGCCGCAACAGCAACTCGGAGGAGATCGACATGGCTAAGAGCGACAAGTACAGCACCGACGGCAAGACCAGCGCCGCGACCAAGGGCAGCAACACGGAGCAGGACAAGCGGTACCGCGCCGACGTCGACCTGCGGATGAACCCGCCTCGTCCGGGCTTCACCAAGCGCTGACGACCTGCGTACCCCGCCCGGCCCACACCGGTCCGGGCGGGTAGCGGAGGCCGCCAAGCAGGCGACCAAGACACGACGGAGGAACGAGATGGCGAAGAGCAGGGACGAGAAGCGGGCCGAGGGCGACAAGGCGCTGGCCAACATCGGCCGCGTGTTCGTGGAGAAGACCACCCCCGCCGAACGACAGGCGCTGGCCAGGGAGCTGAAGCGCCTCGCCAGCGAGTGACCTGACCCCCAACGTAGGCGGCCCCGGCGCGGCGACCCTACCGCCGGCCGGGGCCTTGATCAGGAAACGGAGTCCTGACCCATGCACATCATGCTCGAAGAGCGCATCGTCACCGCTACCGGTGTCGAGCGCCGCACGTCCGTCGAGCCCGTCGGCAACGACCGCGACCGGGCGTTCCAGCTGTTCACCGACCGTGTTGCCGCGAACCCGGCCGCGTACGCGCCGACCGCCGGCATCCGCCTCGTGCTCGTTGCGGGGGGTGCGTCCTGATGGCCGCTCCCCGCTGGATGACCCGTGCCCTGCTCGTCGGCACCGCCCTCATGGCGATGGCCGTCGGCTACAACCACCACGACAAGCCGTGCGACATCGGCGCAGCCGGCATGTGCATCACCACCGCGCAGGCCGGGGGTGCGCGATGAGGGCGTCCCTGATCTCCGGGCACGTGCTCGGGTCCGTCACCGGCATCGTCCTGTGGCAGGTCGCCATTCACCTGCCTACCGACCAGCCGCCCGTCGAACTGGTTGGCGCGGGTGTGGTTGGCCCGCCGCTGTTCGCCGCGTTGTCCCTGGGCCTGATCGCCCTCGCCGGTGGCGGGAGGCCTGCCAGCGAGTCGACCCCCGTCCCGCCGGTGCAGCGTCGCGCCGTCGCCAGCCCGCAGCAGAAGGCGGTCACCCGATGAGCCACAAGCCGGAGCGGTCCGCCGCCCGCAAGGTCTCGACCAGCCCTGACGTGTTCAAGTCCGCAGGCCGGGGTGGCTTCTCCGGGTCCGCGAAGGGCGGCCGGTCCTGGGGCATCAGCGAGAAGAGGCCGTTCGACGTCCCCCGCTCGCCCACCCGGAAGGACGGCAAGCGCTGATGTGCGCCATCTCTGGCACCTGCGGGTGCAAGGGCGGCACCGGCACGTTCCTGCTCGCCCTCATCGGCCGCTCGCTGTGGGAGTTGGTGAAGGTGCTCGCCCGCGCCGTGCACCTGCTCTTCGTCGCCCTGCTCGCCGCCGCGATCTGGGCCAGCCCTCGCGCGTACCGGCTGGCTCGGCGCGGCTATCGGGAGGCCCGCCGCCGGTACGCGCTGCGCCCGGTGCTGCTGGAGCGTGAGCAGCCCGCCGCGGTCACCGCCACCGCAACCGCCCCCACCCTCGCCGACCTGAGCCTGAAGCAGGAGGCCACCGTCCGATGAACACCGCCATCGACATCCTCGACGAGACGGACCCGGCGCCGCCGCTCGCCGACGTCGCGCTGGGGCCCAACCCGGCGCCGATCCCGGACCCGGTCGACGTGCCCCTCGGTCCCGCCGCCGATGGGCTCCGGCCCGCCGTCCGGGCGATGGTCGCCGAGCTGGCCGCTCACTACAAGGGAGCCGACCCGGGCTCCATCGACAAGGCCATCACCGCCCTCAAGCCGGCGTCCGCCGCCCCCGAGTCGTGGGGATCGCGGGGGATGGTCGCCGAGGCGGTCAAGGCGTACCGCGCCACCATCGGCGGTACACCGAAGGCCCCGGCGAAGACGGAGCCGACCCGTACCGCGCCGACGAAGCCGCGCCGTACCGCTGCGGTACGGCCGAAGTCGACGCCGCCCGTACCGGTCGTGGTACAGCCGCTCATACCGCCCGTCTCCGAGCCCGTGGTACGCGAGCCTGTACCGCAGCCGGTCGAGGCGGTACAGCCGCAGCCCGTACCGCAGCCCGAGCCGGCGGTACGTACCGACCGCAAGACGGTCCGGTCATGGCCCGTCATGGTCATCGCCCTGCCCGCCATGGTCGCGATCTGGGGCGGCTGGGTCGGCCTCGGCGGACTCACCGGCTTCGGCGACATCAACCTCCTGCCCGGCATCGTCGGCGACGGCGGCTGGGCCACCATCGACTCGGCGATCACCCTGCCGATCGGTGTGGAGGCGTACGCCGCGTTCGCGCTGCGCGTGTGGCTGTCGGGGCAGGTCCCGGCCCGCGCGAAGGTGTTCGCCCGCTGGTCGGCGATCGGCTCGCTGGTCGTCGGCGCGCTCGGCCAGGTCGCCTACCACCTGCTCGAAGCCGCAGGGGTGATCGCCGCCCCGTGGTGGATCACCACCCTGGTTGCGTGCCTGCCCGTCGCCGTGCTCGGCATGGCCGCTGCGCTGGTTCACCTGATGCGAGAGGAGGGCTGAGCCATGGCCGACGACGACCTCACCCCCCGCGACACCCACTTCGAGATCGAGCTGGACGAGGAGCCCGACACCCGCAAGCCCGTCTACGTTGACGTCGTCACCAAGGACGACACCCGACGCCCGATCATCCCCGCGCAGTGGCGTGGTACGGCCAACATCAAGGCCACCGTCAAGCGGGTCGGCGGGGAGGTCACCCACCGCGCCGGATACCACGTGGTACGCAGCCCGTGGTACATCGCCCTGGCCACGTTCTGGGCCATCATCGGCGTACTACGCGTCGGCGGTCGGCAGCTGCGTTGGTGGTGGGACGCCGACGCCCGGGCCGAGGACGGTACGCACCTCAAGCAGGTTGCCGCGAACAGCGGTGACGCGCAGGAGTGGCACAAGACGCACAACGAAGTGAAGGCCACCCGCCTGTACCGCGGCCTCGTACTACTCGCCGAGGTGGTGCTGCTCGTCGCCGCGTACGTCGCGGTACGACTGGCCCCGACGTGGGCGGTCGTCGTTGTCGCGGTCATTGCTGTACCACTGCTCGCGCACGTCGGCCGCCCGCAGAACCGGCCCATCATCCAGCCGGCCGTGGTCACCCAGCGGTACCGCAAGCTGAACACCGACATCGTCGCCAGGGCGTACCACGCCGCCGGGCTCGCCCACCCGGACAAGCCGGGGCAGCAGCTTGAGTTCCTCGGCAGCATGTCCCGCGACCCCAAGCAGCTCGGCTCGCAGGTCATGGTCGGGTTGCCCTACGGGAAGACGTTCGACGACGCCGTCAAGAACAAGGGTGGCATCGCCTCCGGTCTCGACGTGTCCATCAACCAGGTGTTCATCACCCGCGACAAGGTCAGCCACCGCAGCCACATGCTGTACATCGCCGACCAAGACCCGCTGGCCATTTCCGCAGGTCGGACCCCGCTGCTGCGGCTCAAGCCCACCGACATCTGGAAGCCCGCCCCGTTCGGGCTCGACGAGCGCGGGAACCTCGTCAAGCTGCTGCTGATGTGGATTTCCGTGCTGGTCGGCGCGCAGCCCCGCAAGGGCAAGACGTTCTCCGCTCGCCTGCTAGCGCTGTTCGCTGTCCTCGACCCGTACGTGGTGTTCATCTTCGCCGACGGCAAGAACTCCCCGGACTGGAGCGCGTTCCGGCTGGTCGCGCACATGGCGATCTTCGGGACGGTGCCCAACAGCCGCGACCGCGACCCGGTGAACCACCTGATCACGGCCCTGCGCTACCTCAAGAAGCACATCGAGCAGGTCAACGACTTCTTGTCCAAGCTGCCCACCTCCGAGTGCCCGGAGGGGAAGCTCACCCGAGAGCTGTCCCGGAAGTACAAGCAGCTCAGGGTGCACATGCTGGTGATGGAGGAGTTCCAGGTCTACTACGAGCTGGACGACAAGGACGCCTCGGAGGAGATCGCGTCGCTGCTGTCGTTCATCATGGCCGTCGGCCCGTCGGCCGGGGTCATCATCCTGTCCAGCAGCCAGAAGCCGTCCGGCATCGGCGCCGGAGACAACATCAAGCGGCTGTTCACCCGCTACCGCGACAACCACGCCGTGCGCTTCGCCCTGAAGTGCGGCAACCGCGAGGTCAGCATGGCTGTCCTGGGCGGCGACGCGTACGGCGAGGGCTTCGACGCCTCCACCCTGCCAGTCGGCGACGAGTACAAGGGCGTCGGCATCCTCTACGGGGCCAGCGACAACACCCCGATCGTGCGTACCCATCTGGCCGACGCCGAAGACGCGGAGAAGATCCTGCGTGCGGCTCGGATGTTCCGTGAGGCCGAGGACCTGCTCACCGGTGAAGCCGCCGGTGAGGACATGGCGCGGGAGGCGCGCGACGTGCTCAACGACGTCCGCAACGTCTTCTACGCCGGGAAGGCCACCATCTCCTGGCCGGCGCTCGCCGCTCGACTGAAGGAGACCTACCCGGAGGCGTACGCCGATATCACCCCCGAGGCGATCAGCGCGATGGTGCGCAAGCTCGGGGTCAAGGGCAAGTCGGTCAAGGACTCGGAGTACTTCGAGAAGGGCGTCGGTCAGGGCTGCGACAAGTCCTCGGTTGAGGCCGCGATCGAACGACGCGCCATCGAGTCGAGGTAGCACGAACCGCTGCTACCGGTAGCACGGCTGCTACCCCCACCCGCTACCTCGCCCAACGCCTTGACCTGCGGCAACACGGCGAGGTAGCGGGTAGCACCGCCACCACTCACACCCCCGAAAACAGCCCCTGGAGGCACCGTGGACGCCCTGACCGCCGCTACCGCTACCCCCGAGCCGGGTGGCCTGCCCTGGTGGGCCTGGATCGCTCTGGGCCTGATCGTCTGGGCGCTCTACTACGTCGCCGAGTGCGCCTGGTGGCCGTTCGGTCCGTGCCCGAAGTGCGACGGTCGGGGCAAGTTCAAGCGCAATGACGGCAAGGCTTGGCGCAAGTGCCGCCGGTGCAAGGCAACCGGGGAGCGGCTCCGCTTCGGTCGGAAGGTGTGGAACCGGTTCGCGAAGATCCGCAACGCCAGCCGCTAACCCTTCCGCCCTAGGGCCCAAGGGCCTTATGCCGACAAGTTCGGCCCTGTCTATACCGTGCGCGAGTGATCAACCACGCCGCCGAGCGAGCGGTGTACCGGCAGATCGCCGACGAGCTGCGCGAGCGCATCCAGTCGGGGCAGCTCAGGCCGGGCGACGACCTGCCGTCGGTGCGACACCTCGCCCAGGAGTACGGCGTCGGCACCGACACCATCCAGCGGACGATGGACGTCCTCAAGGTTGAGGGCCTGATCGGCACCGTGCGCGGATACCCTGCGTGGGTGGTCGAAGAACGGGACCGCACCAAGGTCAGCGTGCCGCGCGGCGCGGAGTTCATCGCCCGGATGCCCACCGACGCCGAGCGCACCGAGCTGGGCATTGAGCCCGGGATCGTGGTGCCGATCGTGGTGGTGATGGTCGGTGGCCGGGAGCGCGGGAAGTACGCGGCGGACCGGACACGCTTCACGTTCAGCTAACCGGCCGGGCGATCTTGATAGCGTGAAATCGCAAGCAAGAGACCTGCGTGGCCGTGTCTGATCAACCCGAAGTTACGGATGCTGAACGCAAGTTGCACGGATAGAAGCGCTCCCAGTGCGGATGAACCGGACTGCCGGACAGGAACTACGCGGGAATCCCGCCAGACCGAACGGATGAAGATCGCCGACACAGGTCGCGGCCAGCATCCACCGGGGGCAGGATAGTCACCTCACGGTGATCAGGACGACACTCATGAACGTCCCCGCACAGGGGGCAACAGCAGCGATTAAGTCCCATCGATCGGACGCGGCGCAACACCCCGGGGGGCGGTGAAGCCATGCAGAGCAGCACCATCCGACGTCTCATCCTCGGTGCGGCGTGTGGCGTCGCCGGGGCCATCGCGTTCGCCTCGCCCGCCTACGCCGACGACAGCCAGCAGCCGGGGGGGCCGCTGGACACCGTCGTGAGCGAAGTCGTCGACGAGGTGTCGCCCGAGCCGACCAAGGTGCCCGAACCGGAGCCCACGTCCGAGCCGGAGCCGGAGCCCACGAAGGAACCCGAGGCACCCGCCGAGCCGGAGCCGGAGTCCGAGCAGCACGAGGACACCCCGGCCGACGAGCCCACCGAAGAGCCAAAGCCCGACACCACGGAGCCCGCGCCGCCGGCTACGCCGATTGACGACATCGTCGACGACGTCACCGAGGTGGTGGAAGACGTCGTCGACGTCGTCGTCCCGGCACCCACCACCCCCGCGCCGGTCGTCACCCCGACCCCCGTCGTCCCGGCCCCGTCACTGCCGGCACCGCCGGTCGTCGAGCCAACCCCGACGCAGCCGACCGAGCCCGCGCCGATCGACGCCCCGGCCACCACCGAACTGCCGGCCGAGACCGCTCCGTCCGAGCAACCGGCCGAGGTGCCCGTCGTCGAGGTGCCCGACCTGCCCGTGGTTATCGGCCCCGTCGGCAGCAGCACCGCGCTCCCCGGGCTCGCACCCTGGACGGCGAGCACGGAGCAGCCGGCACCCGCGCCGCAGTGCACCGCCGACCGGGATGACGACGTCACACCCGACCACGGCCGGGGAGTCGTCCGCACCATCACCGACCGGCGCACCGGCCTACCCACCGCCGACCGGACGCCCGTCCCGCTGAAGCCGTGCCCTACCCCTGCGCCGTCAGGCGACCAGGCCATGAACGCTATCGCTGCGGCCTCGCACGCTGGCGGCCACAACGAGATCTACGCGGCCACCACCACCGGTGTCACCTGGCCTGCCCTCCAGCGGCTCCAGCAGCTGCGCGCCCGCGGTGACCTCCCCGCCTCGCGCACCGATCACCTGGAGCCCGGACCCGCCTGAGCTGGCCTCGCCCGCAGCGCGAACGCGGGCAGAAGGCTGGAGGCCGGTACCGCGACCCGACCTCCGATCACACCCCCGTCCCAGTACGACCCGATCGGAGCTGATCGCAAATGCACCGCCAGGCAGACCCGGATCGTCTGTGCCGCACTATCCGCAACACCACCGCCACTGCCGCCGCCATCCTCATCGCTGTACGCATCGCCAACCTCACCAGCGCCGTCACTCTCTCCACCGCCGCCGCCTTCGCCGTCCTGGTTGCCTTCGTCGGCTGCACACTCGTCGCGGTGTGGGCTGGGTATCGAGTCCGGCTGCGCGAGGTCGAGCGGCAGGCTCAGGGCAGGGAGTGGGACGCGGCTGTCGCCCGCCGGGAGCAGCGACTCCGCGAGGATGAGGAACGGTCCTGGTGGGCCGAGCCTCTCGACGGTGACACCATCGCCTTCGGGCCCAACGTGGTGGTGCTGGCACCCCGCCGCCGCCCCGACTCGCGGGTGGGCTGAGGGCGGCCGACAGTAGTCCCGATAAACATGCGGGGATCGCTTGCACGTGTCCTGGGAAAACGCAGGTGAGCACAGCGCTGGAAACTGGACAGACAACTGCTACCGCGACTACGCGCAGACCAACGCCGCGACCCTCGCGGCTCTCCTCGACGTCGACTGACCTCACCCGATCAGGGTGGGGACGACTCACCCCACCCGCCGGCAGGGTGGACGCGGTGGGTTCGGCCGTCCACGGGCGGCCGACGCCGGAGACGACACGGAGGTGACGGGGATGACGGTTCGAGTGGTGACGGATCGACGGCGTGGTGCCGTCCTGCACGTGGTCGGCACGGCCGACAACGCCCGGCGCGCGCCACAGGGCAGCCCGGTGCGGGCCCGCCGTGGCCCGGTGGGGCCGCCGCGCCGCGCCGACGACCGACGGTGGGACACCACGGAACGGGGGTCGACCGATGGCTGACTCGATGATCTCGGCGTTCGAGTCCTCGCTGGACAAGACGAACCTCATTCTCAAGGACATCGAGAATGCGTACGGCTGGCCGAAGGAACGGCGCAACCAGTCGTACGCGGCCCTGCGCACGGTGCTGCACCTGCTGCGCGACCGGCTGCCGGTGGACGAGAGCGTGGAGTTCGCCCAACAGTTGCCGGTGTTGGTACGGGGCATCTACTTCGATGGCTGGGTGCCGTCCGACGTGCCGATCAAGCTCAACCGTGACGACTTCCTCTACGAGGTTCGGCAGGGCTTCCCGTACGACGCGGAGGGTGGCCCGGAGCGGGTGACGCAGGTGGTGCTGGACACGCTGCGCCGCCACGTCACCCAGGGTGAGTGGCAGGACGTGAAGGACACCATGCCCAAGGACCTCGCCACGATGATGCCGTGACGGTCTGACACACCGCGAGCCCGCCCGACCGCTGTCGGGCGGGCTCAGTCGTCCTCGGCGGGCACCCGCGACACCGGGTGCCCGGCCCGGCGGGCGAGCGCGGCGAACGCCACGGCGTCCACGATCGCGGCCCCGCCCGGATCGTTGTTGAAGTAGACGTACGCCGGCTCGTCGGCACCGAAGGCGTCGGTCAGCCGACCCACCCAGGACCGCAGCGCGGCCCGACCGTAACGCGGCCACGGCCGTGCCCGCCCCTCGTGCAGCCGCAGGTAGCCGAAGTCGGTGGTGCGCCAGCGGGGGGCGACCGGGCGGCCCAGCCGATCCGCCCAGACCAGCGCTGCCCGACGCCGTTCGAGGACCGCACGGGTGGCGTCGGTCCACCAGGAGGGGTGCCGGGGCTCGACCGCTACCCGCACCTGCGTCGGGAACAGTCGCAACGTCGCGTCCAGCGCCTCCACGTCCGCCCGCAGGTTCGGTGGCAGTTGCAGCAGCACCGGGCCGAGCCGGTCACCGAGCGCGGTGGCGCGGCCGAGGAACCGGGCCACCGGCTCCTCCGGGTCACGCAGTCGCTTGATGTGGGTGAGGTAGCGGCTCATCTTCACCGCGACGCAGAAATCAGCCGGGGTGCGCGCCCGCCAGGCGGCGAAGGTGTCCCGCTCGGGCAACCGGTAGAAGGCGTTGTTGACCTCGACCGTGGCGAACCCGGCTGCGAAGTGCTCCAACCAGAGCCGCTGCGGCAACCCCTGCGGATAGAAGCGCCCGCGCCAGTCCCGGTACTGCCAGCCGGACGTGCCCACCAGGATCACCCACCCATCCTGGCACTCTCCGCCGCGGCTCGCGAACTGCCCGTGTCGCCCCGGTTCGGCGTCTACGGTGAGGGTTAGAGAAGATCGCGCGTGGGGTACCACCCGCAACACGACGGACCCCGGCGTACGGCGGGGCGGCACACCCGAGGGAGTACCGATGGCACTCAACGATGACGACATGCAGACCACCGGCGGCGGCGGCGCGGAGGGTCCGGCCGACGGCGGCGCGACCCCCGGTCAGCACGACGGTGGCGCCGACGGCGGCGCGGAGGGTCCCGCCGATGGTGGTGCCACCCCCGGTCAGCACGACGGTGGCGCCGATGGCAGCGCGGAGGGTCCCGCCGATGGCGGTGCCACCCCGGGCCAGCAGGACGGTGGCGCTGACGGCAGCGCCCGGTAGCGGCTCGCAATGACCTACCTCGACCCGCCGGGCGGCCACCACGGTCGCCCGGCGGTTGCGTCCGCCGAGGCCACCGCGGCGCTGGCCCGATGCGTCTCGGTCGAACCGGCCAAGTTCGCCGCCGCGCACTGGGGGCACACCCCGCTGCTGTCCCGAGCCGACGAACTGCCCGATCCGGCCGGCTTCACCGACCTGCTCAGCCCCGCCGACGCCGACGAGTTGCTGAGCCGGCGCGGTCTGCGTACCCCGTTCCTGCGCGTCGCCAAGGACGGCCAGCTGGTCGCGGCTTCGCGCTGGACCGGCGGTGGCGGCGCGGGCGCCGAGATCGGCGACCAGGTGCTCGACGAGCGGGTCCTGGAGCAGTACGCGTCCGGGGCCACCCTCGTGTTGCAGGGGTTGCACCGGATCTGGCCGCCGCTCGTCGACTTCGCCCGCGACCTGGGCCTCGCGCTCAACCAGCCGTTGCAGATCAACGCCTACCTGACCCCGGCCGGCAGCCAGGGCTTCGCCACCCACTACGACACCCACGACGTGTTCGTGCTCCAGGTCGACGGCCGCAAGCACTGGCGGATCCACCCGCCGGTCCTGCCCGACCCGTTGGAGAAGCAGCCGTGGGGTGGACGCGCCGACGAGGTCTCCGCCACCGCGCAGGGTCCGGCCGCGCTGGACGTGGTGCTCGCCCCCGGTGACGCCCTCTACCTGCCCCGGGGGTGGCTGCACAGCGCGCAGGCACAGGACGCCAGCTCGCTGCACCTGACCGTGGGCATTCGCGCGCTCACCCGCTACGCCCTGGTCGAGGAGCTGCTGGCGCTGTCCGCCGAGGACCAGCGACTGCGGGCCAGCCTGCCGTTCGGCACCGACGTCGCGGACCCGGACGCCATCGAGCCGGAGCTGACCGAGACCGTGGAGGCGCTGCGGGACTGGCTGCTGCGCGCCGACCCGAGCGCCGTCGCCGCGCGATTGCGCCAGCGCGCCTGGCCGGCCGCCCGCCCGGCGCCGATCCGACCGCTCGCCCAGGCCGACGCGCTGGCCACACTGGACGCCGACTCCCGGCTCACCCTGCGGCCGGGCCTGCGTTGGCAGCTTGTGCCGCACGGGTCGGACAGCGTGGCGCTGCGGCTCTTCGACCGCACCATCACCCTTCCGGCGACCTGCGAGCCGGCCGCCCGCGCCCTGCTCAGCGGAGTGGTCACCCGGGTCGGCGACCTGCCCGGCCTGCCCGACGACGCCGACCGGGTCACCCTGGCCCGCCGTCTGCTCCGCGAGGCCGTCCTGATCCCGGCCTGACCGGTCGCATCGAGGGCCGGCGCAGCGCCCTGGGTACACCCTGCCCAGGGCGCTTCACGTCTCGAGGACCTGATGAACGGCCAGTGACACCAGACGCGACGTCCTGTTGGATGTGGGGGACGGTGCCGCGGAGGGATTCGTCCATGGGTTCTGATGGTCGTCGCTCGGCCGGATGGGTCGTGGCCGGTGTGCCGATGTTGGCTGCGCTGGGAGGTCTTGCCGCTAACGCAGCTTCCGACCAGCAGCGTTGGCCCAGGGTCCTTGAGCTGGTGCGACAGAATCCGTGGTTGACCTTAGGTGTCATAACTCTGATGTGCGTGGGGTCCGAGGTGGTGTTGCTGTGGCCGCGCCGGAGATCCAAGAGCGTTGTCCCCGCCGAGACTGAGCAGCCGGGCCCGCGTCGTATGCCGAATCGGAATCCGCTGTTCACCGGTCGGGAACAGATACTGGACGAACTTCACCTGCGACTCGAATCCTCTGTCGTCTGTCTGCACGGCATAGGTGGTTCCGGTAAGACAAGTCTGGCAGTCGAATATTCGCACAGATTCAAAGAGCGTTTTTCCGTGATTTGGTGGATAGCTGCCGAACAGCCTCCGCTCGTAACCGAACAGTTGGCGGCGTTGGCTGTCGAAGTGGGTGAAGCAACCGAAGGAACACCGGTCAAGGATGCTGCCGAGAAGGCTCGGGTCTGGCTGCGCGGCCACCGGGGCTGGTTGGTGGTGTTGGACAACATGCCGGGAACCGAGCTCGTTTCGCCGGTAATTCCCGATGGTGCCGGTCAAGTGCTGATCACCTCGCGAGCCAACTACTGGAATCAGCTAGGAGCGTTGATTCAAGTGGATGTATTTTCCCGGACAGAGTCGGTGTCCTTATTGACAGCGCAGCTGAGCGGGATCAGCCCGTCGGACGCGGACAGGGTCGCGAACGCGGTGGGCGATCTGCCCCTGGCGGTAGCGCAGGCGGCGGGTTTCATGGTGGCAACGGGCATGCGGCCCAGTGAGTACGTCGATGCGATCGAAGCGCATGCGATCGAGATTCTGGACCGCGGCAGGCCGGTCGGATATCAATTGTCGTTGGCCGCGGTGGTCGCGCTCTCCGTCGAACGGCTCAGTGTTGAGGACCCCGTCGGGGTCAGCATCCTGAATCTGTGTTCGTTCCTGGGGCCAGAGCCGATTCCCTTCACCTGGCTCACTCGTATGCCGCAGGAGGGAAGTCGAAGCGCCCTCGCCAAGGCCTCACCCGTCAAACTGAGGTCATCGGTGGGGCGGCTGGTGGAATTCGGCCTTGCGCGGCTCGACTCGGACGGGGGGTCGCTCGTGGTGCACCGCACGACGGCGGCAGTCGTGCGCGATCTGCTCACCGTACGGACGCGAAGCAGGCAGTGGCAGTTGGCCGGTGAATTGCTCGCCGCGAACCGATCCGACGACCCCTCTGAGTTGGCCCTCTGGCCCCTGTGGTCCATCCTGACGGCTCACGTTGGCCCGCATCTACGGCTGGCCCCCGCATCCGCTGACGCGGGCAGCCAGGATTATCGAAG
Source organism: Micromonospora sp. NPDC049089 (assembly GCF_040648775.1). Taxonomy (NCBI): domain Bacteria; kingdom Bacillati; phylum Actinomycetota; class Actinomycetes; order Micromonosporales; family Micromonosporaceae; genus Micromonospora; species Micromonospora sp. NPDC049089. The sequence continues at coordinate 4,014 of NZ_JBEZEH010000164.1, read as the reverse complement.
AGTCGTTCTCGATGCCGCCCGGTATCTGGAGCTGTCCGGACAGGCCGCATCAGCGAATGAGCTCGCCCGCGCAGCTCGCGAGAGATGGACCCAATCGCTGGGCAGCGACGATCTGGATGTCCTGCGGGCAGCTCGGCGGCAGTCGGCGACGCTTCCCCCGGCGCATCCCGACGCGTTGGGCATCGAGACGGACACACTTGCCCGTTTGCAGCGCCTGCTCGGTCCGGACGATCCGGAGACCCTGTCTTCGGCTGGCAACTGCGCCAGGGCCATGGCCGACCTCGGGAGATACGAGGACGCACGGCAGTTGAACCGCGACACTCTCACTCGCCTGCGGCGGATCTTCGGTGACGATGATCCCAGGACTCTGCTGTCCGCCAACAATCTGGCTAATCGAATGTCCGAGCTTGGTGAACACGAAGCTGCGAGGGCTCTGCACCGCCATATTCTGGACCGCCGGGAAGTGGTGCTTGGTCACGATCATCCGGACACCCTGATTACCAAGACCCAACTCGCTCTCGACCTCGCGAATCTCGGAGAACTGGACGAGGCGAGGACGTCGTGCCGCCTGTCCCTTGCCGAGCTCAGCCGCAGGCTTGGTCCCGACCACCGCAGCACTCTGCAGGCGGCGGCCATCCTCGCTGAAATTCTGCGCCGGGAGGGGAGTCTCCACGAGGCGCGCGCTCTTGACGAGGAGACTCTCGAACGTCGCAAGCGGGTGTTGGGCACAGACCATCCCGAAACCTTGGCCCTGGCTCAGAGCCTTTTTCCGAACTCGTCCCACCAGGGCTGAGCCGGGAATGCCGGTGTCTAGCTGGTGCTGTCTCGCGCCCCGAGCGCCCTGTCCGGTCGTTGACTGCGGCCACCCGGGGGCCGTTCGTCGGATCAGCGGCCGAGGGCCAGCAGCAGCCCGGTGGCGACCACCCCCGCACCGAGGACCACTGTGATCGGCCGGGGGCCGAGCACCGCGTGCCGGCGGTCGGCCAGCACCCGCGCCGGCACCAGACCGACCAGCGGCCCGAGCAGGGTCACCACCAGCGCCAGCACCGGCAACCCGACCGCCAGGTCTCCGCCGTACCCGATGCCGAGCGCGCGGGCGCCGGCCCCCAGCGCGTACGCCAGCACGGCGCCGGCCACCCCGCAGAGCGCCAGCAGCGGGTTGACCGAGCCCGGCAGCTCGCCCGGCTGACCGGCCCGGTCGAGCAGGTCACGGGCCTTGGCGAGCAGCACCACCGGGTCGGTGGCCCCGACGCCGTTCGCCGGGGCGGGCGGGCCACCGAGACGGCGGGCACCGAGACGCGAACGGACCTGCTGCCACAGGTGGGTCACCTCGGCGTCGACCCGTTCCTGCTGCTCACGGGCAGCGACCAGTTCCTCCTCGGCGTTCTGGAGCTGGTCGGCAGCCTCGGCGACGGCCCGCTCGGCGGCAACGCACTGCCGCTCGTGCCAGGTGTGCGCCTCGGCGCGCTGCTCGCGTACCCGCGCGCTGAGCTCGGCCAGCCGCCGTAGCTGCGCCGCGTACGTCTCGCTGGTCACCGGTTCGTTCATCGCGTCGGTCCATACGGGATGATCACCTGTCCGGTGCGGTGCACCGCCCGGTCGAAGAAGAGCCCCCGCCAGGGGCGGGGATACCAGTCCGGGCCGCCGGTGCCCGGATAGAGCGACGAGCCCAGCTCGCCGCCGTGCGCGTCCAGCGCCACCCAGGCGCCGATCTGGTCGGTACGGGCGGCCGGCCCACCGAGATCGGCGCGCATCCGGGCCACACCCCGCCACCAGGCCAGCACGTGCGTGCGTCGTTCCGGCCCGTCGTGCATGATCCGGCGCAGCTGCTCCAGGCCGGTCCGCCGGCCCGTGCGGGCGGCCAACGCGCCCGCTGCCGCGTCGACGGCGAACAGCAGCAGGTAGTGCGGACTTCCCGGGCCGCCGAGCCCGTCGGCCGTCTCGGCCATCAGCTCCCCGACGGTCTCCTCGTCGTACCAGGCGGCGTCGTCGGCCAGGTCGTCGTAGAGGGCGCGGGCGATCGGGTCGGCGTCCGGGTCGAGGCAGGCGATGGAGAACCGGGCGGTGCCCGGCGGGTGCTGACGGGCCAGCGACCGGGCCGCCGCGTCGAGCACCGCGCACGCCTCGTCGACGCGGGTGCCGAGCACCGCGAGGTTGCGGCCCGGGGCGCGCGGCAGCCGCAGCGACGCCGAGCGGGACTGCACGTCGATGATCTCGCCGAGCAGGGCCACCGGGTTGCGCGGCGCGGTTCCGTCCGGCGGTACGGCGAGCGCCCGGAAGTCCGGGGCGTCCGCCAGCCGGGGGATCGCGTCGCCGTCGAAGAGCCGGGCCGGCGCCGCGTCGGGGGCGCGCATCCGCCACAGCCGGTGCTGCAACCCGCTCCAGGTCTCCCAGTCGCTGGCCGCCGGGATGCGGGCCACCTCGTTGCCCTCCACCATGCCCGACTCGGCGTTGACCACCGCGTGCCAGCGCGGCAGCGACTGCGCCGCGTCGTTGCGCTCGGCGAGGATGCGCAGCGCCTTGGGCAACGCGATGCGCAGGGCGAACTGGGCGACCAGCGCGGGGCGGCCCCACAGCGCCTCGATGCCCCGCACGTCCTGCGAGGCCAGGACGAGGTGGATGCCCTGGGACCGGCCGCGGCGGGCCAGGTCCTCCAACAGGTCGGCCGCCTCCCGGGCGACCACGTCCCGGCCGGCCAGCAACATCTGGAACTCGTCCACCACGGCGACGATGCGGGGCCAGTGCCCGGTCGGGTCGACCGCCCGCAGCTCCGCCAGCTTGGTCACCTCGTGTTTCTTGGCCGCGTCGGCGCGTCGGCGCAACTCCTCGGCGAGGAAGCGCAGCAGCGCCAGTCCGAACTCCCGGTCGGTGTTGACGTTGATGCCGACCAGCCGCATGTGCGGCAGCCAACTCGGGTCGCGCCGGCCCTGCGCGAACCGCGCGAAGGAGACCCCCTCCTTGAAGTCCAGCAGGTAGAACTCCAGCTCGGCGGGGGAGTAGCGGGCGGCGAGGGCGCCGATCCACGCGAAGATCAGGTTGGTCTTGCCGGTGCCGGACGGCCCGCCGATCAGCGCGTGCGGTGGGTAGTCGCCGAGCGTCAACCGTACCGGCCGGCCCTGTGGGCCCTCACCGATCGGCGCGGTCAGCCCGTCGGCGGAGTCCTCCCGCCACATCAGCTCGGTCGGGGGCAGCAGGTCGGTGAAGGGAGTCGGCGGCGGGCCCGCGTTCACCCGGGCGGCGACGTCCCGGCAGGTCTCGGTGACCAGCGCCGCCGGTGGCGGTGGGTCCAGCCGGACCGGCAGCCCGGCCGAGCCGCCGATCCGCGCGCCGGACACGCCGGCCACCACCCGGGTCACCGTCGGATCCTCCGGCAACGGCACACCGTGTACCACCAGGTGTACGCCGCATGCGGCGCCGGCCCGCACCACCCGGTCCAGTTGCCCGCGCTCGTGCCGGTTCAGTTCCTCCCCGCCGAGCAGCACCGCCACCCGCCACGGTTCGGGTCGTCGGCCGGTCGCCGCAGCCAGTTCGCGCAGCGACGCGTACTCGCCGGCGAGGACCGTCTCGTTGATCCGGCGGATCTGCTCCACCAGGTCGTCGAGCAGCGGGCCCAGCCCGCCCGGGCCGACGAAGGTGAGCAGCCCCGCCGTGCCCAGCGGGGCGAACCCGGCCAGGCCGCCGCCGAGCTGGTCCGGGTCGTACCCGACCAGTCGTACCACCCCGGGGTCGGCACGGCCAACGGCCCGCAGCAGCAACGCGGACACCACCGCGTCGCAGCCGGCGCGGTCGTCCCCGGAGAGGTGCACGTGCCCGGCGTCGAGCAACGGCACCAGCGCGGGAACCGGGTCGACGCCGTCGATCCGGACCGTGCCGACCCGAAGCGCGCCGGGCGGCTCTGAGACGGGTGCGGGAGGCGCCCAACTCCTCGCCGAGTCTGGCCCGGACAAGTCGGTCGACAACTCGCCTGACGACTCGGCGCCATAGGGTGCATGGGGCGGGATGTGTTTGGATTCT
>NZ_JBEZEH010000163.1:0-17255 GCF_040648775.1 Micromonospora sp. NPDC049089 | reverse complement strand
GGCCGATCGGCCCCCGCTCAGCCGTCGACCAACCCCGCCTCGTACGCCAGGATCGCCGCCTGCACCCGGTTGCGGACGTCCAGCCGGGTGAAGATGCTGGTCAGGTAGCTCTTCACGGTGCCCTCGACGAGGTGCAGCCGACGGGCGATCTCGGCGTTGGAAAGGCCCGCCCCGACCAGGGCCAGCACCTCCCGTTCCCGCTCGGTCAGCCCGGCCGCACGGTCCCGGGCGGCGGGTCGACGGGCCAACCGGTCGGCCCCCAGCTCGATCACCCGGCGGGCCACCCTGGGCGACAGGTACGCCCCACCGTCGGCGACCGCGTGCACACCGGCGATCAGCTCACGCGGGTCGCCGGCCTTGAGCAGGAACCCGCTGGCACCGTGCCCGAGCGCCCGGGCCACGTGGTCGTCCTCGCCGAACGTGGTCAGCATGATCGTCGCGGTGTCCGGCACGACCCGGCGGATCTCGGCGGCGGCGGCCAACCCGTCCAACCGCGGCATCCGGATGTCCAGCAGCGCCACCCGGGGACGGTGGGCACGGACCAGTTCCACCGCCGCGTGCCCGTCGCCGGCCTCGGCGACCACCTCGATGCCCGGGTCGCTGGCGAGGATGGCCCGGACGCCGGCCCGGATCATCGCCTCGTCGTCGGCCAGCACTACCCGGATCGGCGGTGTCCCCGTCGTGTGGGTGTCCACTAGGCGATCCACTCCTTGCTGACCAGCCGGCCATCGGTGAAACAGAGCCGCCAGGTCGGCGCGGCCAGGGGAAAGTTACCGTCGGTGTAGTACTCGCAACCGGCCCGGTCGACAGCCGCCGACCGTTCCAACTGCCGCCGGGGCAGCCCGACCAGCTCCGAGCGGGCCGCGCCGACACGCATCTGGTCGAATGTGGCCCGGTCCAGCACCGTCCCGGCGGTCGCCACCGGGTAGTAGACGAACGAGAGCACCAGGGCGAAACAGACCGGGGCGACGAGCGCCACCAGCAGGCTGCGCCGAACCCGCCGACGGGCGTCGTGCAGCCGCCGCTCGGCGTCCACCGGCCGCTCGGCCGGGCCGGGTCGCTCGTCGGACCATGACGTCGGCGCGACCTCGGCCACCGACCCGATCGCTTCGGGTGGCGCCGCGGTGGTGGGCAACACCGCCCGTACCGTGAATCCGCCCTCGGCCCGACGGCCGGCGTCGAGCGTCCCACCGGCGAGGCGGACCCGCTCGGCGAGGGCGAGCAGCCCACTGCCCTGCGAGGGCGGGGCGGGCAGCGGCCCGGCCGGCGGAGCGTCGTTGACGACTGTCACCTCGACCCGGTCACCGTCGCGGGTGAGGCGCACGTCGACCGGAGCGCCCGGCGCGTACCGGGCCGCGTTGGTGAGCGCCTCCCGGACGATCCGGTGCGCGGCGTGACAGGTCATCGCCGGTAGGTCAGCGACCGCCGGGGCGGCGTCCAGCCGTACCACCATGCCGGCCTCGCGGGCACCGTCGACCAGGTCGGCCACCGTCTCCCCGCTCGGGCGCAGCGACGCGCCAGCCTCCTCGCGGAGCACACCGATGATCTCGTGCAGTCGCTCGGTGGCGGCGGAGACGCTGGCCCGCAACTCCCCGGCCGCGGCACGGTGCCGGTCGTCAAGGTCGGCGGCGACCTCCAGGGCGGCGGCGCGCAACGCGATCAGGCTGAGGTCGTGACCGAGGGAGTCGTGCATCTCCCCCGCGATCCGGGCCCGCTCACGCAGCCGGATCCGCTCGGCGGCACCCCGCTGTTCCCGGGTCAGCGCGTCGACGTGCCGGCGACCGGCGTCGGTCAACTCCTGCTGCTGGCGGCGGTACCGACCGACCAACCAGGGGAACACGGCGGCGAAGAGCAGCACCGACGCGAGCAGGAACCAGGTGGCCGCCCCGGCGCCGAGGAACCCCAGGTTGAGCGCCGTACCACCGGCCGTGATCAGCACGAAGACCATGACCGCCGGACCGACTGTGGCGCTGCGCCGCCCGGCGAGATAGCTGAAGACCGGAATGGCGAACACGAAGTTGCCGTCGACCAGCGACCCGAGCACCGCCAGCACCAGGGCGACCAACGGCTGACGTCGAGTCGCCACCACCGCCACACCGAGCAACAGGAGCTTGCCGACCAACAGCGGCACCGTGTACCGCGAATAGGGCGGGCTGACCTCGGCGTAGCCGACCGGAGCGGCCACCACCGCCCAGAGCAGCACGTCCAGCAGCAGGCGACGCCGCCGGTGCAGCCAACCCGGCGGCCGGTAGTCGAGGATCCGCACGGCGGTCAGGCTACCCACGCCCGACCTGCCCGGACACCGACGAAAGTCAGGTGTTCAGCCGCTCTCCTCGGCCCAGACCCGCCAGTCGTCCAGCACCCCGTGCAGAGCCGGGGTGAGCCAACCCGGCGCGGACCGCCGGAACACACCCGGGTCCATCGCGCCCGCGCCGTCGGGCAGCGCGCCGAGCAGATTCGGCACCAGATCGGTGAGGTTCGTCCAGTGCACCAGCTCCGGTCTGGCCGGCCAGGCGCCGATCACCACACCCGCCGGCACCGCCCGACGATCCAACGCCTCCAGGGTCAACGCGGTGTGGTTGAGCGTGCCCAACCCGGCGCGGGCGACCACCACCGCCGGCGCGCCGAGCGACACCGCCAGGTCGGCCATCGTCCACGGCTCCCCCGACGGCCGCAGCCCCATCGGAACCAGCAACCCACCCGCGCCCTCGATCAACACGAGGTCGTGCTTGTCGGCCTCCGCGCGGACGGCGTCCACCGCCGCGTACAACTCCAACGGCGGCAGGTCGGCGACCCGCGCCGCAGCCAACGGGGCGAGGGGATCCGGGTAGCTGGCCAGGGTCCGACCGGTCAGCGGCGCAGCCAACCGGTTCACCGCGTCCACGTCGCCGGGCTCACCGCCGGCCGTACCGGTCTGGCCCGGCTTGACCACCGCCACCCGCAGCCCGGCGGCCTGCGCAGCGGCCGCGATCGCCGCCGTCACCACCGTCTTGCCGACCTCGGTGTCCGTTCCAGTGACCAGCACCGACCCCGCCCAGCCCGTCACGGCGCCACCTCGGTTCGCGACTGCGGGGCTCGCAAACCCGGCTCACTCCTCGCGCTCACGGCGCCACCTCGGTTCGCGACTGCGGGGCTCGCAAACCCGGCTCACTCCTCGCGCTCACGGCGCCGTCTCCACGATGACGTCCAGCGCCCGCTCGAACGCCGTCCGGGGCACCCCCGCGCTCACCGTGAGGCGCAGGCGGGAGCGGCTGTCCGGGGTGGATGGTGGCCGGAAACAGCCCACCGCGACACCCCGGTCCCGGCAGTCCGCGGCCCACGCGGTCGCCGCCTCCGGACCCGGGGCGGTCACCGAGATCACCGCCGCGTCCGGGGCGGAGACGGTCAGCCCGGCCGCTCTCAGTCGACCGACCGCCAGTCCCACCCGGTCGGAGAGTTCGGCGCGCAGGTCGTCGCCGGCCTGGGCGAGCCGCAGCGCCGCGTGCACGCCGGCGGCGACCGCTGGCGGCAGTGCCGTGTCGAAGATGAACGTGCGCCCGGTCTCGACCAGATGCCGGACGAACTCGGCCGGGCCGGCGACAACGCCGCCCGCGCCACCGAGCGCCTTGGACAGGGTGGCGGTGATCACCACGTCCGGCTCGCCGGCCAGCCCGGTGGCCGCCACCGCGCCCGCGCCGGCCGGACCGGTCAGGCCCAGCGCGTGCGCGTCGTCGACCAGCAGCAGCGCGCCGTGACGGCGGGCCACCGCGTGCAGCCGAGCCAGCGGGGCGAGATCACCGTCGACCGAGAACACCGACTCCGTCACCACCACCGCCGGGCGGCCGGGAGCGGCCGCGAGCGCGGCGGCCACCGCGTCGACGTCGGCGTGCGGGGTGACCACCGTCTCCGCACCGGAGATGCGGCAGCCGTCGATCAGCGACGCGTGGTTGTGCGCGTCGGAGACGAGCAGCGTCCGAGGTTGGACGAGCGCCCGCAGCGCGCCGAGGTTGGCGAGGTAGCCGGAGGAGAAGACCAGGGCGCCGCCGGTGCCCAACCAGCGGGCCAGGTCCTCCTCCAGCGCCCGGTGCGCGTCGGTGGAGCCCCGGACCAGGCGCGACCCGGTAGCCCCCAGCCCGTACGCCGAGAGGGCCGCCGTGGCCGCGGCGACGACGTCCGGGTGGGTGGCCAGGCCGAGGTAGTCGTTGCCGGCCAGATCGGTCATCTGATCGTCGGCCGGACGCGGATGCAGTCGCCTGGTGAGCCCGGCCTTCGCCCGCAGCTCCGCGCGGCGGTCGAGCGCCGCCAGCCAGTCCGCCACCGTCACCCTCCCCCGCTGTGTGTGCCGGTCAGCCCGACACCCGCCGGGCGAAATTACCACCCGCCGCCATCGGCCCGACGATTCCACTCGGTGCGAGGCACCGACGGGCCGCCAGGTCATTCAGGCTGATCGGAGAGCCTTGTAGGGTACGAGCCATGCCAGAGATCCTCGACCAGGCCCGGACCCAGGTCCTGGGTGACGGTGTCGGCCTCGATCAGGCCGGCATCCTCGCCGTGCTGAACCTGCCCGACGAGCACCTGCCCGCCGCCCTCCAGCTCGCTCACGACGTGCGGATGCGCTGGTGCGGCCCGGAGGTCGAGGTCGAGGGCATCGTCTCGCTCAAGACCGGCGGCTGCCCGGAAGACTGCCACTTCTGCTCGCAGTCGGGCCTGTTCACCTCGCCGGTGCGCTCGGTCTGGCTGGACATCCCGTCGCTGGTCGAGGCGGCGAAGCAGACCGCCGCGACCGGGGCGACCGAGTTCTGCATCGTCGCCGCGGTCCGCGGTCCGGACGCCCGGCTGATGAAGCAGATGCGCGAGGGCGTCGCCGCCATCAAGGCGGCTGTCGACATCCAGGTCGCCGCGTCGCTGGGCATGCTCACCAAGGAGCAGGTCGACGACCTGGTCGACATGGGCGTGCACCGCTACAACCACAATCTGGAGACCTGCAAGTCGTACTTCCCCAACGTGGTCACCACGCACTCGTGGGAGGAGCGCTGGGAGACGCTGCGGATGGTTCGCGACTCCGGCATGGAGGTGTGCTGCGGTGGCATCCTCGGCCTCGGTGAGACCGTCGAGCAGCGGGCCGAGTTCGCCGCGCAGCTCGCCGAGCTGAACCCGCACGAGGTGCCGCTCAACTTCCTCAACCCGCGTCCCGGCACGCCGCTCGGTGACCGTCCGGTGGTGGAAGGCAAGGACGCGCTGCGGGCCATCGCCGCGTTCCGGCTGGCCATGCCGCGCACCATCCTGCGGTACGCCGGTGGCCGCGAGATCACTCTCGGCGACCTCGGCACCCGTGATGGCCTGCTCGGCGGCATCAACGCGGTGATCGTCGGCAACTACCTGACCACGCTGGGTCGACCGGCGACGGCCGACCTGGAGCTGTTGGACGAGTTGAAGATGCCGGTCAAGGCGCTCTCCGCCACGCTGTGACGACAATGACGACGACGGAGCTGTGGTGCGACAGGTGCGGTGAGCCGGCGACGGCCACCGTCCACCCGGCCTGCGCGTCGGCCCGCCAGTTGGAGCCGCCCCGGTTCTGCCCCCGCTGCCGTCGCCGGATGAAGGTTCAGGTGCTGCCGGTGGGCTGGTCGGCGATCTGCGTCGAGCACGGCGAGATGCGGGGCTGAGCCGGATGCTGCGAGGGCGGGCGGTGACACTACGACCGGCGACGGTCGCTGACGTGCCGGCCCTCGCCGCGATCCGGGCCGACCCGGAGGTACGCCGGTGGTGGCGGGGCGGCGACGATCTGGCCGACTCCGTGCGTGCCGACCTCGCCGACGACGACCTGCACGTGTACGCGATCGAGCACGAGGGCCGGGTGGTCGGCGCGATCCAGTGGTACGCCGAGGCGGACCCGGACTACCGGCACGCCAGCCTTGACGTCTTCCTCGACCCGGCGGAGCGCGGCGCCGGCCTCGGTGGTGACGCGATCCGCACCCTGGCCCGACACCTGATCGACGAGTACGGCCACCACCGTTTCACCATCGACCCGGCCGCGGCGAACAGCGCCGCCATCCGGGCGTACGCGAAGGTTGGTTTCCGCCCGGTGGGGGTGCTGCGCCGCTACGAGCGCGGCGCGGACGGCCGCTGGCACGACGGCCTGTTGATGGACCTGCTCGCCGACGACCTCGTGGAGTGACTCAGTCGTCCCACAGCAGGTGGCCGTCGGGCAGTCGGCGGGCGCCCTCGGCCGGCCGGTGCGGGCTGAGGCGGCCGTCCGGCATCAGGTGCGCCACGGAGACTCCGCTGCTCAGCGTCGCGACGTCGGCGATCAACCGCCGGTGGCAGCGCCACCACACGCTCTCACTGCACATGATCGCGGTGGTCCGACGATCCGCCCCGGCGAGCACCTCGGCGAGCGCGTCGTCGAACTCGGCCGTCCGGGTGTGGGCGGCGTACGCCCGGAACGCCGCGACCGTCCACCAGGTGTCCGGCTCCGGCTCCCCGGCCGGGACGTGCCGTCGTCCGCCGAGCCGCGGCTCCCAGCGGTAGTCGATGCCGCACTCGGGCAGCCACCGTTCGAGTTCCTCCCGGCGGACGTCCGGGTTGGTGCGGCTGGCTGGGTATCGCCGCACGTCCACCACCTGGGCGATCCCCGCCCCGGTCAGCAACTCTCCCAGCCGGCCCCGATCGGCCGCGCCGTGCCCGACGGTCAGCAACTCCCGCACGACCGCAGCTTGCCCGGAATCCCCCCGACCTATCCACCCGAGTTCGCCCGCGAGGGTCGGCCATCCAGTTTCCGTCCGCGCGGAACGGTAACTGTCCAAGATCTCGTCGCGGTGCCCCCACTCTGCTTTCGGGCCGCTCAGCGACAGCGATCAGCAGCGGGTTGGTTGACATGAGGAATATAATCGACGCAAATCAATCTGCCTCTGGGCTGAAAGAGCTCCGGCCCCGTCCCTGAACACCGTTAGGAAGGGAAGCTCATGCGCAGATTCACCAGCCGAATCGCTGCGGGTCTCGCCGCCGCTTTGATCACCACACTGACCGTGACGATACCGGCGTCGCCCGCAGCCGCTGTCGAGACGCTCAAGGTTCCCGACACCGGCCTCGTCTTCTACCAGGCCTACACGCAGATCATCGTAGGCAGGCAGGCCACGCGCGACGGCATCTGCCGCCCGGTCCCGGCCGAGGCGATCTGGGCGATCGGCTGGAACGGCTTCGGTTCCGTCTCTGGCTACCGGACCTCCGACTGCACCGGCGCTGCGTCCGAGCTCAACAACTTCCACAGCTGGCCGCACGAGGGCTACTACCTTTCCTACCGGGCCGGCTGACAAGCGTTCCCGGTGGTCGTTCGCGGCCGGCCACCGGGGGACGGTGACCGGCCGCGACTGCCCGGGATGGGCTCAGGACACGGTGCAGGTGGTGTTGTTGACGGTGAAGGCGGTCGGCTTCGGGTTGGCGCCGCTGTACGTGCCGTTGAAGCCGAAGCTCACCGACGCGCCGGCCGCGATCGTGCCGTTGTAGGACAGGTTCGTGGCGGTGACCGCCGCGCCGCTCTGGCTGATCGCCGCCGACCAGCCCTGGCTGACGCTCTGCCCGCCGGGGAAGCTGAACCGCAGGGTCCAGCCGTTGATCGCGGTGGTGCCGGTGTTGGTGATCGACACGTTGGCGGTGAAGCCGCCGCCCCAGTCGGTGGTGGCGTACCCCACAGTGCAGGTACCACCGACCGGCGGGGCCGCGGTGGTCACCGCAACCGGCGTGGACGCCGCGGAGGTGTTGCCCGCCGCGTCCACCGCTACCACGTAGAACTGGTACGCCGTGGAGGCGGTCAACCCGGACACCGCCTGGGTGCTGCCGGTCGGCGAGCCGACAAGCACGTCGGTGGCGCCGGCCTCGCGGTAGACCCGGTAACCGGTGACGCCCACGTTGTCGGTCGACGGGGTCCAGGCCAGGGTGAGACCGGTGGCGGTGACGGCCGAGGCGACCGGCGTGCCGGGGGTGCTCGGCGCTGTGGTGTCGGCGGTGCCGGCCGGCGGCGTGGTCACCGTGAGCTTCGGTGAAGCGGTGGACGTGTTGCCGGCGCCGTCGCGCGCCACGACGGTGAACTCGTACGACGTCGCTGGCAGCAGCGTTGTGATGGTCAACGTCGTGCCGGTGACCGGCCGGACCAGGACCGTGTCGCTGTTGACCTGGACCTCGCGGACGTCGTAGCCGGCCAGGCCACTGCCGCCGCTGTCGGTGGACGGCGCCCAGGTCAGGGTGACAGTGCGGGGGCCGAGGTTGGACGCCACCGGGGTACCCGGGACGGTCGGCTTGGTGGTGTCCGGGACGACCGGGCCCGGCTCCTCGCCCCAGACACGGGTGGCTCCGGAGTAGAGCGGCACCTTCCGGTTGGGCCCGGCGGTGGCCTGGTACGACGGGTCGTTGGTCGGGTCCCAGGTGCCGCCCTCCGGCACGCCGATCTTGAACTGGACCTCCATCCGGTGCTGCGACTGACCCGCCGGAGCGATGGTGTACCCGGCGCAGTCCACCTCGACGTACCAGATGTCGCCGCTGAACTGCTTGGCGGTGGTCGGGGACGGGCAGCCCTGGGTGTAGCCGGCGGTGACCTGCACCGGGCCGGTGCCGTCGGGCCGGAAGTAGTACCGGAACCGGCCGTCGGTCAGCGCGCGGGCCGGGAACGCGGACTTGTTGTAGACCATCACCTTGAGCCCGGTGGCCCGAGGTTCGGCCTGCGTCACCGTGGTCTCCACTGTCAGCTCGTCGATGTCCGGCGTCTCGGCGACCGGGAAGTTCGCCAGCGGCGTGCCGCCGTACTCGGAGGTCAGCCGGACCAGCGCGGACGTGAAGCCGGCGTTGTAGTCGGTGGCCACCTCGTTCATCACGTAGTCCGACCGGCTGTCGCTGTACGCGTCGTTGGCCGAGGACGGGCCGCCGACCAGCGCACCGTAGAGGGTGTGCCGGGTCTCCACCGGCACGGTCTGGCTGTCCCACCAGGAGCCGTGCGCGGTGCGGTGGTGCGGGTTCTTCGGTGCGTTGGCGCCGAACCCGATGACGTAGCTGGAGTTGCGCGGGTTGTCGCCGAGCGCGTAGTTGATCTGCCGGACGGCGAAGTCGTGGTAGCGCGCCTTGCGGGTGGTGTCGGTGGTCTTGTCGCTGTAGACCAGCGCGGCGAAGGACGTGTTCGCGGAGTAGCGCAGCGCGCCCCAGGAGTCGAGCACCGCCATCCCGCCCGGCGAGTACGGCACCCGCTGCCCGTTCACCCCGACGGTCCAGTAGTCAAGCCACCGGTTGGCGTCGTCGACGTACTTCTGTTTGCCGGTCAGGTTGGCCAGCAGCACGTACGCGCCGAACTGCTTGTTGTCCCAGGCGATTGTCCACTTGTAGGAGCGGGTGGTGGTCTGGTTCTCGGTGCCGAGCTTGTCGTACTCACTCTCGGCCTTGGCCAGGTAGCTGGCCTCGCCGGTGGCCCGGTGCAGCCAGATCGCGGCCCAGACCAGCTCGTCCTGCCAGCCACTCCACGAGCGGTAGAAGCTCGTGGCGTCGGTGATGCACTCGTGGTAGGCCTTCCGCACCGTGTCGGCGAAGGTGTAGAGCTGCCGGGCGTGGCCGAGCAGCTTGTCGGCGTAGGCCGCGTCGGTGGGGCGGAACACCATCGAGGAGGCGGCCATCGCGGCCGCCGTCTCCCCCGCCAGGTCCGCGCCGCCACAGCTCGCATCGATCTTGTACGCGGGCCGCGCCATCTGCATCACCTCGGCCGGACCCCACCACTTGTGGTCGTCGTCGCCCTTGCCGACCTGTCCGTAGAGGACGTTGGCCGACGGGTGCGCCTTGATGAAGTAGTCGTTGACGAAGCGCAGGTTGTTGAGCAGGTGCGGCAGTTGCCCGGACGAGGTGTAACCGCTGCGGTATTCGACAGCGCCCCAGGCGAGCATCGTGGCGCTGAACGCCATCGGGAAACCGAACTTGACGTGGTCGCCGGCGTCGTACCAGCCGCCGGTGAGGTCCACGCCCGCGCTGGCGCCGTCGGTGAGCGCGCTGTCTCCGCGCCAGGAGACCCGGTTCCAGTCGGGCAGTGGACCGGACTGCTGCGCCTCGTAGAAGAGCAGTGACTTCTGCAACGCCTCGGCGTAGTTGTAGGTCGCCGCCGGCGCGGCGGAGGCGGGCTTGGCCGCCGGCGCGGCGGAGGCGGGCCCGGACGGTGGCGCGGTCACCGCGAGGGACGCGCCGGTGAGCAGCGCGACGCCGAGGGCCAGCAGCCGCCGCGGCCAGGGCTGGTCGGCGGCCGGCGACCGGCCGGGCTGGCCGCTGAACGGCCGGGTCAGGTGGCGCATGGCGGACTCCTGTCGGAGGCGCCGCCGGCGGTCGCACCGACGCGGGACGGCGTACGGGCGGCACGGCCACCGGCGACAGCGGGGGTGGCGGTGTGACCATGGGCCGTGGAAGCGCTCCCATGGATAAACGACAATGTAATGGGCGGGTCGCTGGTTGGGAAGCCTGCCGATCGGGGCCGACGCGCGCGGCACCACTTCCGTACTCGCGAGTAACCACTGCGGACCATTTCACACCATCGATAAATCTCGATTTATGAAAGACGTTTGCGCAGCTCACGGTGGGAGCGTCCGCGATAGATTTCGCACCGATCGAGCGCTCCGGCGACCAGCCAGACAAACGTACTGTTGCTGACCCGCTACGAAGCGCGAGACAGTACCGCTCACCAGCGGTGCCGTCGACGCCGCCGCTCCCTGGTCAACCCTGAGGAGAAGCGATGGCACTACGACTCGCCGACGACACCGCCTGGGCCGACATCCTGGCCCGCGCGGTGACCGTCGCCCCGGAGGCGTTCGGCCCCGAGGTCGACGGCGTCACCACCCTGCACAACCTGGTCGAGGGCGAATGGCGGGCGGTCGGCCAGCCCGCCCCGGTCCGCACCCCGGTGGACAACACCGTCCTCATCAACCTGCCCCGGGTCGACGCGACCACCGCGCGCGCCGCGGTCGCCCACGCCGCCGCCGCGCACCGGGCCTGGGCCCGGACCCCGCTGGCCGACCGCAGGGCCCGGGTCGCCGAGGCCCTGGACTCGCTCACCGCCCACCGCGACCTGCTCGCCCTGCTGCTGGTGTGGGAGATCGGCAAGCCGTGGCGGCTGGCCTGCGCCGACGTGGACCGGGCGCTCGACGGCGTCCGCTGGTACGCGGGCGAGATCGACCGGATGCTCGCCGACGGCCGCGAGCCGTTGCCCGGCCCGGTCAGCAACATCGCGTCGTGGAACTACCCGATGAGCGTGCTGGTGCACGCCGAACTGGTGCAGCTCCTGGCCGGCAACGCGGTCATCGCCAAGACCCCGTCCCAGGGCGGCGCGGTGTGCCTGACCGTCGCGCACGCGCTGATGCGCCGGGCCGGACTGCCCGCCACGCTCGTCTCCGGCAGCGGCTCGGAACTGTCCGAGGTGCTGGTCCGGGCACCCGAGATCGGCGCTGTGGCATTCGTCGGCGGCCGTTCCAACGGCGGCAAGGTGGCCGCCGCTCTGCTCGACAGCGACAAGCGGCACTTCATCGAGCAGGAGGGCCTCAACGCCTGGGGCATCTGGAACTTCTCCCAGTGGGACCTGCTCGCCACGCACCTCAGGAAGGGCTTCGAGTACGGCAAGCAGCGCTGCACCGCGTACCCCCGGTTCGTCGTGCAGCGCGACCTCGTCGACGAGTTCCTCGACATGTACCTGCCGGTCGTCCGCTCCGTCCGCTTCGGTCACCCGCTCGCCGTCGGTGACGACTGGGCCGCCGGTGACCCGCTGCCCGAGCTGGACTTCGGTCCGCTGATCAGCGCCACCAAGGCCGACGAGCTCCGCCGTACCGTCGACGAGGCCGTCCGTGGCGGCGCGATCCCTCTGCACCGGGGCAAACTCGCCGGCGCGCCGTTCCTGCCCGGGCAGGACACCTCGGCGTACGTGGCGCCGTCGGTGCTGCTCGCCCCGCCCGGACGGTCCCGACTGATGCACGCCGAGCCGTTCGGTCCGGTCGACACGATCGTCGTGGTGGACACCACCGACGAGCTGCTGGCCGCGATGAACGCCTCCAACGGCGCGCTGGTGGCCTCACTCGCCTGCGACGACACCGACGAGGCCGGCAAGCTCGCCGTGGACCTTCAGGCGTTCAAGGTGGGCATCAACAAGCCGCGCTCACGCGGTGACCGCGACGAACCGTTCGGCGGCCGGGGCGCCTCCTGGAAGGGCGCGTTCGTCGGCGGCGACCTGCTGGTGCAGGCCGTCACCGTCGGCGGAGACAGCCGGCTCTACGGCAACTTCCCCGACTACAGCAGCTACCCCAGCACCTGACGACCGGGCCCCTTGTGGAGGCTCGCCGCGCACAAGGGGCTCTCGTCACCACGTACGGTCGGGAGATGGCATTGATCGCACAGCTCTCCCTGGGCGTGGCCGACGCCGAACGGGCCGGAACGTTCTGGGCCGCGGCCCTCGGCTACCGTCGCCGCGAGCCCCGATTCACCGGCGACGAGTGGATCGTGCTGGAGCCGCCGCCCGGGGTGTCGGGCTCAGCCCTCGCGATGGACCTCAGCGAGAGCCCCGTGCGGGAGTTCCCCCGGCTCCACCTGGATCTGGACGCCGGCGACCGACCCCTCGACGAGGAACTCGACCGGCTGCTCGCCCTCGGCGCGCGGATCGTCGACTGGCGGCACTACCCCACCGACCCACACCCGGCGGAGCCGCCGTACGTGGTGCTCGCCGACCCGGAGGGCAACCGGTTCTGCGTCTCGGGCCGCCGCGAGCCGCCCGGGCCCTGAGCCGGCCCTAGGCGAACGCGCCCGTCCGGTCCGCCCCGGTGGGGACAGAGAGCGCGACGGTGAGGGTGAGCAGCCCGCCGTCGCGTTCCACAACGGTGGGCCGGCCCAGCCGGTGCAGCGTCCGCAGCATCGGGTCGTTGGTGGCCTGCACGTGCAGCACCAGCGCCGCGTACCCGGACCGGTCGGCGTGCTGAACCACCCGGCGCAGCAACGCCGAGCCGAGCCCACGCCGCTGCCAGTCGTCGCGCACCAGCAGCGCCACCTCCGCCTCGTCGCCCTCGCCAAGCAGGTTCGCCATCGCGACCACCGACTCGGCCGCGCCGTCGGAGCCGGTGGTGCTGGCGATCAGCGTCAGCCCTCGGCTCGGCTCCAGCAGTCGACGCAGGCGGGCCGGCTGCGGCAGCGCCGCCCCGCCCAGGTAACGCCGCTGCCGGCTACGCGGCGAGCACGCCTCGTGCAGCTCCACCACGCCGGGCAGATCGTGGGCGCTCGCCGGCCGGACGGCCACCTCCGCGCCGTCGGGCAGCACCACTGTCACCTGTTCGGCGGCCCGGCGCGCCACAGTGGCGGCCAGCTCGACGAGAGCCTGCGCCCGCGCGTACTCCGCCGGGGTGAAGTCGGGCGCGGCCCGGCGCAGCGCGAACGAACCGCCCGCCGGGTCCGCCAACAGCATGCTCGCCCCGGTGATCCCCCGTTCGCCGCCGACCGACGCCGGTCGCCAGCTCACGACGTCGGCGGCGAGCAGCGTCCGCAACGCCTCGCCCGTCGCGTCCGGGTCACGCACCAACCGGTTGGCCAGCCCGAGCACCCGGGTGGGCTGGTCGGCCAGACCACGCGCCTCGCTGCGCGCCACCCAGCAGTCCCGGCCCCGACCCCGCTCGACGGCGGCGATCAGCCCAGCCTCGTCGAGCGCGTCCGGCGCGTCGACCAGGAAGTCGTCCACCGCGCCCTGCTCGGTGGGTTGCACCTGCACGGTGAGGATGTTGACCCCGCGCAGCGCAAGGCTGGCCGTGAGCACCGACAGGTAACCCGGCCGGTCGTCCACCGTCGCTCGGATCCGCCACAACGTCATGGTTGGCTCCCTTCCCCGGTAAGAGCCTCACCCCCGCCTGTTGCCGCCCGGTTGCCCAGCGGTGTCGGCCCGGGAACTCCTCGGCCGCTCAGGGGCCGGCGACCACCGGCGGCGAACCGACGAGATCGAGTCGGTCACCGAGGATCACCGCGCAGGCGCGGACGAGCTGGGTGAGCCGATCCACCTCGGTGCTGTGGAACGCCGCGGCGGAGAGGGTGGTCTCGCTGCGCTCACGGGCCACCACCAGCACCAGGCCCGCCCGACCGAACGGCGTGATCGCGTGGTGGGTCCCGTCGGGCGTGGTCATCGACCGACCGCGCAGCGGGGTCACCTCCGGCAACCGCGCGGGTACGGGTGCCCGCCAGCTCGCGTACCCCACGGTCGCCCCGCCGCCCCCGCTGCGCGAGGCCCAGTCGACCGGCACCACGGCGGCCACTGCCCAGTCGGCGGCCAGCAGCCCCGGCACCGCGTCGACCAGGGTGGCCAACCCGTCGGCCGGGTTTGCCGCGACCTGGGCCAACAGCTCCGCGTCCTGGCCGGTGGTGGTGGGCGCGCCGATCGCCCGCCACACACCGTCCACCCGCACCCCCGGTATGGCGGCGAGGCCAGCCAGCAGCCGCTCCACCCGCGCCGCACCCGGCCAGACGACAGTGAAGTCGTCCACCGCGCGCCCGCCGAGCCGTTCGAGGACCACCACCTGGACGATGTCCGCCCCGGAGACGCCCAAGGTGCGGGCGACCTGACCGAGGGTGCCCGGACGGTCCGGCAGGGTGACCCGAACTCGCAGCAACATGTCTGTCCCTCCGCTCGGCGGGCCGGCAGAGAAGCGACCGGCAGGCTGACCACAGCCTGGTAGTTGACCATTTCGTCCCTGTTGCAAGGGCATGTCCCAAGCGGAAATTCTGACCTTGACAACGTGAGCGGGCTGCCATCAACTAGTCCGATGAGCGATCCGGCCGTCGACGAGTCACGGCCGGAGGCCACGGCCGTCTCCCCAGCGGGGCTGGCCCTTGACCGTCTCGCCGACCATCTGGCACAGCACCGACCCGAGCTGGCCGTCGGGCCGCTGCGGGCACAGCTGATCGCGGGCGGCAAGTCCAACCTCACCTACCTGCTGCGCCTCGGCGACCGCGAGGTGGTGCTGCGCCGCCCCCCGCTGGGCCACGTGCTGGCGACCGCGCACGACATGGCGCGCGAGTTCCGGGTCATCTCGGCGCTGGCGCCGACCGAGGTGCCGGTCCCGGGCGCGCTGCTGCTCTGCACCGACCCCGAGGTGATCGGCGCGCCGTTCTACCTCATGGAGCGAATGCCCGGCGAGGTGTTCCGCACCCGCGCGCAGACCGACCCGCTGGGCGACGAGCGCCGCCGCGCACTCGCCATGGCAATGATGGACACCCTCGCGGCGCTGCACAGCGTCGACCCGTCGAGCGTGGGGTTGGCTGACTTCGGCCGCCCCGAGGGCTACCTCGCCCGGCAGGTCCGCCGCTGGTCCGGGCAGCTCGACCGCTCCCGCAGCCGGCCGCTGCCCGGCATCGACGAGCTGCGTGACCTGCTCGCGGCGACCGCACCGGAGGGCGCGAACGCCGGCCGGATCGTGCACGGCGACTACCGGCTGGACAACCTCCTCGCCTCGGCCGACCCGGTGGCCGTGCACGCGGTGCTCGACTGGGAGATGGCCACCCTCGGCGACCCCCTCGCCGACCTGGGACTGCTGCTGACCTACTGGGACGTGCTCGGTGGCAGCGACACCGCCGCGGGCAACCCCGTCGCCGACGGGCTCGGCCCGCGCGCCAGCTTCCCCACCGGCAGCGAGCTGATCGACAGGTACGCCGGCCGCAGCGATGTCGACGTCGGGCCGCTGCACTGGCACGTGGCGCTGGGCTGTTTCAAGCTCGCGGTCATCTGCGAGGGCATCCACTACCGCCACACGCTCGGGCAGACGCTCGGCGAGGGCTTCGACCGGATCGGCGAAATGGTGGCACCGCTGGTCGCGCACGGACTGACCGCCGCCAGGGAGCGGTGATGGACTTCTCATACGACAGCCGGACCGAAGAGCTGCGCGCCGAGCTCACCCGGTTCCTGACCGAGCACGTCTACCCGGCCGAGGCCGTGCACGTCGAACAGGTGGCCGCCGGGGAGCCGTGGTCGCGTACCCCGGTGTTGGCCGAACTGAAGACGGAGGCCCGCAAGCGCGGCCTGTGGAACCTCTTCCTGCCCGACCCGCGTTACGGCGCCGGCCTGACCAACCTCCAGTACGCCCCCCTGGCCGAGCTGACCGGGCGCAGCCCGCACCTCGCGCCGGAGGCGGTCAACTGCGCGGCACCGGACACCGGCAACATGGAGTTGCTGGCCGAGTTCGGTTCGGAGGCGCAGCAACAGCGCTGGCTGATGCCGCTGCTGGAGGGCGAGATCCGCTCGGCCTTCTGCATGACCGAGCCGGATGTCGCCTCCTCCGACGCCACCAACATCGCCACCCGGATCACCCGCGACGGCGACGAGTACGTGATCAACGGACGAAAGTGGTGGTCGTCCGGGGCCATGGACCCGCGCTGCGAGATCTTCATCGTGATGGGCAAGACCGACCCCACCGCTGACCGGCACCGCCAGCAGAGCATGGTGCTGGTCCCCCGGGACACCCCCGGGGTGACAGTGCGCCGGGGCATGACCGTCTTCGGCTACACCGACGGTTCGCACGGCGGGCACGCCGAGATCGACTTCACCGACGTCCGGGTGCCAGCGGAGAACCTGATCGGTGCCGAGGGCACCGGCTTCGCCATCGCCCAGGCCCGGCTCGGGCCGGGCCGGATCCACCACTGCATGCGATTGATCGGAATGGCCGAACGCGCCCTTGAGTTGCTCTGCCGCCGCGCCAACGAACGGATCGCGTTCGGCCGACCGCTGGCCGAGCAGGGCGTGGTCCGGGAGTGGATCGCCGAGTCCCGGGTCCGCATCGAGCAGGCCCGGCTGCTGGTGCTCAAGACTGCCTGGCTGATGGACACCGTCGGCAACAAGGGCGCACACACCGAGATCCAGGCCATCAAGATCGGCACGCCGGCGATGGCGGAGTGGGTGATCGACAAGGCTATTCAGGGGTACGGCGGCGCCGGCGTCAGCCAGGACACGCCACTGGCCGCCCTCTGGGCGCAGACCCGCACCCTGCGCCTGGCCGACGGGCCCGACGAGGTGCACCGCAACTCCCTGGCCAAGCGCGAACTACGCCGCTGGGCCCCGTAACCCCGCCCACACCCGGCCCCGCCCCGCCCTGCCCCGCGCTCGCGCCGCCCCTGCACCCTGCCCCGCGCCCACCGCACCCGTACGTCCCGCGCCCGCACGCCACCACACCCCAAGATCGCGCCCGATCCTGGATGTAGTGGTGTGCGCTCGCCCGATGGCCAATACAACCAGGAACGAGCGCGACCTTCCC
>NZ_JBEZEH010000162.1:0-17299 GCF_040648775.1 Micromonospora sp. NPDC049089 | reverse complement strand
GGCGGGCTCGGGTGAGCCCGCCCGCCCGCCGCGACGGTCAGCAGTTGCGGAGTTCGGGGGACTGGTTGAGTAGTTGGCCACGGGTCGACACGAATCGGCGGTAGCGCTCGCCGTCGACGGCCGATGGGCGGAACGCGGCGACGCGGTGGCAGTTCTGGAAGGCCAGGCGTACGCCGAAGTGTCGCTCCAGGCCACCGCGGATGGCGTCGCTGGCCAGCGCGCGGAGCAGTTGACCCCGGTCGGCGTCGGTGGGCGGCGGAACGACGTTGTCGGCCAGGTCGTCGTCGCCGGCCTCCAGTTCGGCGACCACCCGGCTGACGGTGGCCCAGGCGTACGGCAGCGAGTCTCGGACGCAGGCGATGAACGCCTCGTCGTCGATGGGGCCGCGTTCGGCGGCGTCCAGCAGTGCGGGCGGGACAGTGAGAGACATGGTTCTCCTCCGCTACAGCTAATGATTACCGTTTTCAACAACGGCCTCGACTGAGCAGACCACGTCTCTCGCAGGACGTCAACGATGGCCCGGCGCGCCACGCCGCGACCCACCCATGTCCTGGGACGAGCGGCGGCGTCAGGGTCGGCGGGGGTGGCCCTTGAGGTGCCGGCCCAGTTCGCGGGCGATCTCCCGGTTGGCGTCGCGCTCGGCCAACGTCTGCCGCTTGTCGTAGGAGCGCTTGCCCTTGGCGAGGGCCAACTCGACCTTGGCGAAGCCGTTCTCGAAGTACATCGACAGCGGAACGAGGGTCACCCC
The DNA here is from genome assembly GCF_040648775.1 of Micromonospora sp. NPDC049089. Lineage (NCBI taxonomy): Bacteria > Bacillati > Actinomycetota > Actinomycetes > Micromonosporales > Micromonosporaceae > Micromonospora > Micromonospora sp. NPDC049089. The sequence goes on along the minus strand of NZ_JBEZEH010000162.1, from coordinate 16,551 downwards.
GCCCTCGCGGACCTTGTCCAGGATCCGGTCGATCTCGGCGCGGTGCAGCAGCAGCTTGCGGTTGCGGCGCGGGGCGTGGTTGGTCCACGTGCCGTAGGCGTACTCGGCGATGTGCAGGCCGTACAGCACGATCTCGCCGTCGCGCTCGTGCGCGAACGCGTCCACCAGCGAGGCCCGCCCCTCGCGCAGCGACTTCACCTCCGTGCCGACCAGCACGATGCCCGCCTCGTACGTGCGCAGCACGGTGTACTCGTGCCGGGCCTTCTTGTTGGAGGCGATCAACCGGCGGGTGGGTGGTTTGGACGGGGTCACCAGGCGACGATATCCGGCCGTCGGAGCAGTCGTACCGGCCGGCTCAGTCGTGTGCCGGGCGCGCGGGGCGTAGTCGCGCGGTGAGGTCCCTCACCGCGTCCCCGAACGCCTCCTGCGACTCGCACGGCCAGTGTCCGAGGATCGGCGGGGGAACGCTGTCGCTGGGCGCCGGCACCACGTCCTGCGGGTCGGTCAACCGCCGGTCCACCGTCGCCGGCGGACCGGTCAGCGTCTCGGCCTCCCCGGGACGGTGGGAGGCGAAGATCCAACCGCCGATCGGGTCGGTGTCGCGCCACAGGTTGATCCAGCGCCAGCCGACCCGTTCGCCGATCTCCCGCAGCGCCGGGTCGTCGGTGTACGCCGGGAAGAGCCGGGAGTAGAGCCGGCCCAGCGGTGAGCCGTAGGTCAGCAGGGCGACCCGGTCGGTGATCCGGGTGGGAAGTTGCAGAACCGCGGCGGCGAGCAGTACCGAGCCGTGGCTGTGCCCGGCCAGCAGCACGCCCTGCCCCTGTTCCACCAGGTAGGTGATCCGCTTGGCCAACTCCGGCACGGCCCGCTCGGCGTAGCAGGGCGGCGCGAACGGGTGCGCCGCCCGGGGCCAGAAGGTGCCCAGATCCCAGAGCACCCCCACGTACCGACGGAACTGTGGTGTCCGGTACGCGAAGATGCCGCCCACCACCAGGCCGAGCAGGATCGCGGCGATCACGTAGCTACCCGACCCGATCAGGAAGTTGACCATGCCCTCCGGCACTCCGACGTAGCGCTGCGCCACGTCCCCGGGTAGGAGTTGGAGCAGGCCGAGCACGCTGGTGGCCAGGCCGAGCGCCGCCAGGCCGGCGTACACCACGGAGAGCGGCTCCAGTCGTTCGGTGAAGCGGGCGCGGGCCACCGCCTGCTCGACCCGCCGCAGCCGGGCCGCCGCGTGCGGCGGCGCGTCCGGGAAGTCGGCGGCCACGATCGCCCGCGCGGCCCGCCGCCGCCCGCGCCGGGTCATCCTGGTGACCAGGCCGGCCACCAGCAATGCGGTCACCACGGCCAGGAAAAACCCGAAGATCGCCCATTTGTACGCCAGCGGAGGGCTGGTCTCCAGGCCGTCCGCGGTCGTCCCGTTGCGGTCGAGCAGGTCCGCCACCCGGTAGACAAGCTCGGCCGAGAACGCCACGGCGAGCCCGGCCGAGATCGTCATGAAGACCGGCGCTCCCAACGCGCGGATGGGTGACCTGCGCTGCCCGCCACCCCGCCGCCAGATCACCAGCACGGCGAGCGCGACCACCAGCACGGTCTGGCTGACGAACAGCCAGGCCACGATCGCGCTGTAGCCGGGCAGTACGCCGCCCTGCGGCCACGGTGCCGGGCTGATGACGATGTGCACGATCACCAGCATCGTCACGCCGCAGGCGATGGTGCGCAGCCCGCGGAAGACCCCGTCCACCCGGGGCGACGGGTCGGTGCGGTCGATGCTCCGCACCACCGTGACCAGGACCAGGCAGCTCAGCAGTACCACCGCGGTGGCGGTCAGCAGGATCACCATCACCCACGAGCGGTGCTGGCTGGCTCGCGCGGTCAGCAGGCTGCCGCTGAGCGTGGCGAACGCCGCCGCGACGTGGACCGAGCGCAACCGACCCACGAGCGGCTCGCCGTCCCACTGGCCGACGGCGCTCAACTGGTGTTTCGACATCGTCGTCGACGGCGTCCGGAACGCGTCGAAGGAATGGCCCAGGCGGGTGCCCAACCACCAGACGAGCCCGATGGCGGCGACCGGCACGAGCGCCACGACACCCAGGCGCAGCCCGGTCGGGCGCCCGCCGAGCCAGGACAGCCAGGTCCGACCGGCCAGGCACGACGGGGTGCCCATGCAGCGCCACGCGATCAGGTCCAACGCCACCCCGACGATGGAGAGCACGTAGAGCATGGTGAGGGTGAGGGCGAGCACCCGGCACAGCGCCATGAAGCCGCGCGTCGAGACGGTGTTCGCCGGCCGCATCCACAGGGCCACGTTGCAGAGCATGAACGGCAGCAGGAAGACCAGCGACAGGGTCCGCACGGCTGTGCCGGACGGCAGGTCACTCCAGCGGTACGCCTCCAGCGTCACCCCGTCCGTACCGGTCGAGTCCGGGTATCCGGGGCGCGGTCGGTAGAAACCTCCGCTGCGGTCGCCGGCCACCTGGTACACGTACGGCCGGTCCAACACCTGGTCCGCGCCCGCGCCGGAGACACCGTGCACCCGCAGCTCCACGATCCCGCCCGACGTCGGCGGTCCGTCCGGTGTCGCGTCGGCCATGGGCCCCCCGAGGTGTGCGCGGCAACCGGGCGGGTCGTCGATGTCCGGACACCCGCGCGGCGTTCCGGCTTACCCGTCTGCGGGGCGGTCAACCGTGCGCCGGGCGCCCGCGATGGTGCGGTCGACCGTCGGCAGGTGGTTTCATGGCGCCATGGCGAACCCGGTGATCCTGACCGTCGACGACGACCCCGTGGTGTCCCGGGCGGTCGCCCGCGACATCCGGCGCCGCTACGGCGACCGCTATCGGGTGTTGCGAGCCTCCTCCGGCCCGGAGGCGCTGGACGCGCTGCGCGAGGTCAAACTGCGCGGCGAACAGGTGGCGCTGCTGCTGGCCGACCACCGGATGCCGGAGATGACCGGCGTCGAATTCCTCGAAGCGGCGATGGACATCTTCCCGGCCGCCCGTCGGGTGCTGCTCACCGCGTACGCGGACACGGACGCCGCGATCGAGGCCATCAACGTGGTCGACCTGGACCACTACCTGCTCAAACCCTGGCACCCGCCGGAGGAGAAGCTGTACCCGGTCGTCGACGGGCTGCTGGAGGCGTGGGCGGTCACCCCGGACGCGGCCAGCGCGGAGATCCGGGTCGTCGGGCACCGCTGGTCGGCGCCGTCGTTCAAGGTCCGCGACTTCCTGGCCCGCAACCTGGTGCCGTACCGGTGGCTGTTGTCCGACGATCCGGAGGGCGTGCGGTTGCTCGACGCGGCCGGGGCCACCGAGGCGGACGTGCCGCTGGTGGTGACGCCGGAGGGCAAGGCGTTGGTCGCCCCGAGCGAGGCCGAGTTGGCCGCGCTCGCCGGGTTGACCGTGGTGCCGGCGTGTGACTTCTACGACCTGGTGGTGATCGGCGGCGGCCCCGCTGGTCTCGGTTCGGCGGTGTACGGAGCGTCGGAGGGGCTGCGCACCGTGCTCGTGGAGCGACGGGCGACCGGCGGTCAGGCCGGGCAGAGTAGCCGCATCGAGAACTACCTGGGCTTCCCGGACGGTGTCTCCGGCGCACAGTTGACCGATCGGGCCCGACGCCAGGCGGTCAAGTTCGGCGCCGAGCTGCTCAGCGCCCGGGAGGTGGTCGGTCTCAGCGAGGCCGGCGGTGCCCGACTGCTGCGCTTCGGCGACGGCACCGAGATCGCCGCGCACACCGTGGTGCTGGCCACCGGCGTGTCGTACCGGGTGCTCGACGCCCCCGGGCTGGCCGACTTCACCGGGCGGGGGGTGTTCTACGGCGCCGCCGCCACCGAGGCGCCGAGCTGCGTCGAGCAGGACGTCTACATCGTCGGCGGGGCCAATTCCGCCGGCCAGGCGGCGGTCCACTTCTCCCGGTACGCGTCGAGGGTGCACCTGCTCATCCGTGGTGCGGACCTGACCGCCTCGATGTCGCGTTACCTGATCGACCAGCTGGAACGGATCGACCGGATCACCGTGCACCCGTACACCGCTGTGGTCGGCGGGGCGGGGGAGGACCACCTGGAGCGGCTCACCCTGTGCGACACCCGCACCGGGGAGGCCCGCTCGGTCGACACCTCCTGGCTGTTCATCTTCATCGGCGCGGAGCCCCGCACCGACTGGCTGGACGGGGTGCTGGTCCGCGACGGCCGTGGTTTCATCCTGACCGGTCCGGATCTGCTCGCCGGGGGGCGGCGGCCGGCCGGTTGGTCGTTGTCGCGCGATCCGTACCACCTGGAGACCAGCGTGCCGGGTGTGTTCGCCGCCGGGGACGTGCGGGCCGAGTCGGTCAAGCGGGTCGCCTCGGCCGTCGGCGAGGGCGCGATGGCGGTGTCGTTGGTGCACCGCTACCTGGAGGCCCAGTGAGCGCGAGGAGTGAGCCGGGTTTGCGAGCCCCGCAGTCGCGAACGAATGGTGGCCTGGTGAGCGCGAAAAGCCGGGTTTGCGAGCGAAGGAGTCCCTGTGACCATCGAGTCTGACCGGCTGACACCGGCGCAGTTGCGCACCCTGTTCCTGTTCGAGGCGCTCGACGAGGGGCGACTCGAGTGGCTGGCCGAACGCGGCCGTGTCGAGCAGCGTGCCGGCGGCACTCTCGTGTACGCCGAGGGGGAGCCAGGCACCTGCTTCTTCGTGCTGGTGCGCGGCGCGGTGGCGCTGAGCCGCCAGGTGCGCGGCGACGACGTCGAGGTCAGCCGCACCGACCAGCGCGGCGTGTACGGCGGGGCGGTCCAGGCTTACCTGGGTGACCAGGTCGACCAGATCTACCGCAACACCATGCGGGCGGTGGTCGACTCGGACTTCTTCGTGCTGCCGGCGGAGGACTTCGCGTACGCCCTGCGGTCCTGGTTCCCGATGCCCATGCACCTGTTGGAAGGGCTGTTCCTCGGCCTGCGGGACAGCCAGGCCATCGTCGGCGAACGGGAGCGGCTGTTGGCCCTCGGTTCGCTGTCGGCGGGGCTGACCCACGAGCTGAACAACCCGGCCGCGGCGGCGGTGCGGGCCACCTCTGTGCTGCGGGACCGGGTCGCCGGGATGCGGCACAAGCTCGCGATGGTCGCCGACGGCCGGCTCGACGGGAGCGCCCTGCACGGCCTCGTCGGGTTGCAGGAGGAGGCGGTCGCCCGGGTGGCCACCGCGCCGAAGTTGACCCCGATGGCCACCGCCGACGCTGAGGACACTCTCACCGACTGGCTGGAGGACCATGGCGTCGGCGGGGCCTGGGACCTGGCGCCGATCCTGGTCGGCGGTGGGCTCGACGCTGCCTGGTTGGCGCAGGTGAAGGCAGCGGTCGGTGCCGCGGACCTGGAGGCGGCGGTGCGCTGGCTCACCTACACCGTCGACACCGAGCTGCTGATGCGCGAGATCGGCGACGCTGTCACCCGGATCTCCGGGCTCGTGGACGCCGCCAAGCAGTATTCGCAGCTGGACCGCGCGCCGCACCGGGTGGTGGACGTGCACGACCTGCTCGACGCGACGCTGGTGATGTTCAAGGGCAAGATCCCCGCCGAGGTCAAACTGGTCCGCGAGTACGACCGGAACCTCCCGCCGGTCCCGGCGTACGCGGCCGAGCTGAATCAGGTGTGGACCAACCTGATCGACAACGCGTTGGGCGCGGTGGGGGAGAAGGGTGTGCTGACCGTCCGCACCGGACGGATCGGTGACCAGTTGGCGGTGGAGATCAACGACACCGGGCCGGGCATCCCGCCAGAGGTGCGTCCGCGCATCTTCGAGCCGTTCTTCACCACCAAGCCGGTCGGCGCGGGCACCGGTCTGGGGCTGGACATCTCGTACCGGATCGTGGTGCACAAACACCACGGCGACATCCGGGTGGAGACCGAGCCGGGCCGCACCACCTTCCGGGTCCTGCTGCCGATCACGGACGAGCCCCACGACGCGCCGACTACCTAGAGACAGCGGGCGGTCGCGGGCAGTAGTCTCGGGCGGCGTTTGTGATCCCCGCCCGGAGGAGGGTCCGTGGAGTCGATGGCCCGCCAGCGCACCGCTGCTGAGGACGACGACCAGCCGATCGACCCGCCCGGCGACAGCTCAGTGCTGCCGGAGCTGGAGGATCGGGACTGGCTGCACCACGCGCAGGAGTTCGCGCACACCAGCTTCTGGGCGGTGGCCCGGCGGCTGCCCCGACTGGTCCGGGAAGCGGTCGGCCTGGCCTGGTCCACAAACCGGCGCGACACCGTCGCCTCCATCGGCCTGAACATCGCCGCTGGGGTGATGACCACGTTCGGCCTGCTCGCCACGACGAGCGTGCTGCGCGAGTTGTTCGCCGCCGGCCCCACCCCGGACCGGGTCCGCTCGGCCCTGCCGGCGCTGATCGTGGCCGCGGCGGCGGTGTCGGCGCGCGGCGGCCTGACCATCGCGGCCGGGTGGGCCCAGGCCCGGCTGACCCCTCAGATCAACTACCAGGTGGAGTTACGCCTGTTCGAGGCCACCACGGCGGTGGACCTGGCCGCGTTCGACGACGCCGGCTTCGCCGAGGAGATGGACCGCGCCCGCGACCGGGGGATGGGCGAGGCGGCGTGGATCGTCGACCACACCGTCAACCTCGTCACCGGCGTGGTCGGCATGCTCGCCACCGCCGTGGCGGTGACCGTCATCCAACCGCTGCTGCTGCCCTGCCTGCTGCTCGCCGCGGTGCCCCAGGCGATCACGGCGGTGCGGATGGCCCGCCGGGAGTACCTGGCGATGCTGGCCCGGATCACCCGGCGCCGCCGGATGTGGATGCTCGCCCACCTGATGGCCAACCGGCACACCGCCGCCGAGGTGCGCGCCTACCAGATGCGCGACTTCCTGCTCGCCGAGTACCGCGGCGTGATGGCCGTCGAGACCCGTGCCCAGCTGCGGCTGGTCCGCTCGCAGACCGGCACCCGGGTCGTCGGTGCCACGGTGGCGGGCCTGGCCACCTTCGGCGTGTACGCGGTCCTCGGTGGTCTGCTGCTCAGTGGGATGGTCGCCCTCGCCGCCGCGGCCACCGCCCTGCTCGCGTTGCAGTCCGCGCGGACCAGCCTGGGCGTGGCGGTCGTCGCCACCAACTCACTGTACGAGGACGCCCTCTACTACCAGGACTACCAGGACTTCCTGGCCCGCGCCCGGGCCCGGGTGCCGGTCGGAGGCAGTCGGGTGGCCGACGGCGTCGACGTGATCGAGCTGGACGAGGTGAGCCTGCGCTACCCGGACACCGACTCCTCGGCGGTGGACCGGGTCAGCCTCACCGTCCGCCGAGGCGAGGTGATCGCGCTGGTCGGTGAGAACGGCTCGGGCAAGACCACCCTGGCCAAACTGATCGCGGGCCTCTACCAGCCGACCGGCGGGGTGATCCGCTGGGACGGCGTCGACGCCGCCGAGTTGGACCCGCGTGCCCTGGGCGCTCAGGTGGCCGTGATGACCCAGGAGTGGTGGAAGTTCCCGTTCACCGCCGGGCAGAACATCCGCGTCGGCCGGCACGATCGCCCGCCGGACCGGTCCGGCCCGAGTGTGCAGGAGGCAGCCCGAGCGGCCGCCGCGCACGACATGATCGTTGGCCTGCCGCACGGCTACGACACGTTGCTCGACCGGGAGTTCAAGGACGGCCACGAGTTGTCCGGCGGGCAGTGGCAGCGACTCGTCGCGGCGCGCGGCCTCTACCGGGACGCCGCCCTGCTGATCTGCGACGAACCCTCGGCCGCCCTGGACGCGCGTGCCGAACATGCCCTGTTCCAGCACCTGCGCCGTCGCCCTGACCGGGCGGTCGTGCTGATCACCCACCGGCTGGCGAACGTCCGGCACGCCGACCGGATCTTCGTGCTGGAACGGGGTCGACTCGTCCAGCACGGCAGTCACGACGAGCTCATGACCGCCGGTGGCCTCTACCGCGAGCTGTTCAACCTGCAGGCCAGCGGTTACCTGACCGGGGTCGACGGACGCCGCCCCGCCGACACCCGCTGACCAGACTGCGCGGAGCCTGTTTCGTGCGGATCGGCCCGGCAGTCGACGCATCAGAGCACGCGGGCGACCCCGCAGTAGCCATCCACGACGGCCGCGGGCCTGCTGTCAGTCCGCCAGTGCCCCAGCGGCACGACACCCGGCTCGACGAGGTCGAGGCCGTCGAAGAACGCCCTGAAGTCCGCGACCGCACGCAGGTGGTACGGCAGAGCACCGCTTTCGTTGTACTGCCGATGCGACTCGATGACCCGCTCGCTGGTAGCCGTACCGTCGGACATCGCCAGAAAGCTGCCCGATGGTAGGGACGAGACCAGAGCGTTGACGATGGCCTGCGCCTCGGCCGGCTTCTCGACGTGGCCCATGACGCCCAGCATCATCAGTGCGATCGGCTCATTGAAGTCGAGTGTGTCGCGAGCGTCCTGGACGATCTTCTCCGGGTCGCGCAGATCGGCGTCGACATACTGCGTGGCACCCTCCTGGCTGCTGGTCAGCAACACTCGGGCGTGCGCGAGAACCATCGGGTCGTTGTCGACGTAGACAACGCGCGCCCGCGGCGTGATCCGTTGGGCGACCTCGTGGGTGTTGTCGGCAGTGGGCAGGCCCGTACCGACGTCGAGGAACTGGCCTACCCCCGCCTCTGCGGCGAGGTAGGTCACCGCTCGTCTGAGAAACGCGCGCGAATACCGTGCCGCCTTCTCCCTCACCAGCCGTACCGGCGTCGGGGCCGTAGCCTAGCGGCGCGGCGGCGCCCGCATGGTCCTGCGGATCGACGAAGCCCTTGTCCCGTACCGAGCGCGGGGTCAGGAGGTGGGTGTCAGGAACTCAGCCAGGATCCGCGTGTGGGTGGAGAACGCCAGCTCGACCGGGTCGGTGAGCACCAGCCACTCGGTCGCCTCCTCGGTCGGCGCCGACGGTGGCAGGTCCTCGGCCGCCCGCTCGGGCAGCACTCCGAAGACCATCATCGTGCCTCCCGTCGGTGAGCCGTGCACCGCGAACAGGCGGGCGTCCCCGGCCGCCGCGATCAGGCCGGTCTCCTCCCGAAGCTCCCGCACGAGCGCGTCGGACCACTCCTCGCCGTACTCGATGAAGCCACCGGGCAGCGCGAGCAGGCCGCGGGCGGGTTCGATGTCCCGGCGGACCACCACCACTCCCAGGCCCTCGGCGGTGCGGACCGGTAGCACCGCGACCGCCACCGGCAGTGGGTTGCGCCAGACGGTCTCGCCGCAGACCGCGCAGAGTCGCGGCCATCCGACGGCCGGCGGGTAGGCGGCGCCGCAGGAGGAGCAGTGCGAGTACGGCGTGCCGGTCATGCCGCAGCACGTTACTCCGATCCCTGCTCAGGCTGCCGCGCCGCCGCCTCGCCAAGCGGTCAGGCTGCCGGGTCGCCCGTGTAGAAGGCGGTGGTGCGTTCGGCGGCGGCCTTCGCCTCGTCGGCGTCGGTGCCGGCGGCGATGCTCGCTTCGCACCACAGTTGACTGCTCAGCTCCATGGCCCGTCGTCCCTCGGCGGAGGCGGTCCACTCGGCGCCCTGTTCCGGCGTGATCCCGCTGCCGTCGGCGGCCAGGTGCGAGGCGAGCCCGAGCAGCCCGAGGTCCCACCCGACACCGACCGCGCCCGGCCCGAACTGGGCCCACCGGTCCTGGTCGACGTGCGCGATGTGGTCCAGGTCGAGGCGGGCCCGCTCGTCGCCGACCGCTGTGACCCGCACCTCGATCCAGCTCACCTCGCCGCCCATCTCCCAGGTGGCGGTGAAGCGGTGCGGCGGCTCGCAGCTCTCGACGGTGCCGTGGGCGTTGCCCTGGAGCTGGTACGTGCCGCCGAGCCGCAGGTCGCCGGAGATCGGCAGGAACCAGCGCGGGATGCGCTCGGCGCTGGTGCAGGCGTCCCACAGATCCTCGGCCGTCGCATGGTAGGTCTGGCTGATCGTGGTGACCCGCGCCTCACCGGCTTCCAGGGTGCGGCTGCCGACCTTGCGTTGGACGGCGTTGATCTGCTCGGTGGCGTCGAACATCAGGTGTTCCTCTCGTCGGGTGGGTCGGCGGGGCCGCGTAGCCGACGCTCGCGTCGGCCCCGGGCCAGCTCGGTGGCGAGTGCCGCCAGGGGTGGGGTCCAGAACCGGCGGAAGTGCTCCAGCCAGCCGTCGACCTCGCGCAGTGGGCGTGGGTCGACCGCGTAGAGCCGCCGGGTGCCCTCCGGCCGCACGGTGGCGAAGCCGTTGTCGCGTAACACCTTGAGGTGCTGGGACACGGCGGGCTGGGAGATGCCGAACTCCTCGCGGATGACAGTGCTGACCGCGCCGGCGGTCTGCTCGCCGGCGGCGAGCAGTTCCAGGATGCGGCGCCGGACCGGATCGCCCAGCACGTCGAAGGCGTGCACGACGACAGTTGTATCACTGACGGCTTATTTAAGCCAAGTCTGATACTCCGATGAGCTTGTCCAGCCGGATCGGCAGCTCCCGGATCCGTACGCCGGTGGCATGATGTACCGCGTTGGCGACCGCCGCCGCGGCGCCGACGATGCCGATCTCGCCGATGCCCTTCACCCCGGCCGGGTTCAGCTCGTCGTCCCGCTCGTCCAGCCAGTACGCCTCGATCGACTCGACGTCGGCGCAGCCGGTGATGTGGTAGGTGGCCAGGTCGTGGTTGACCCAGTCGCCGTAGCGCTCGTCGAGCAGGCCCTCCTCGTGCAGCGCCATCGACAGCCCCATCGTCATGCCGCCGATGAGCTGACTGCGGGCCGTCGTCGGGTTCACCACCCGCCCCGCCGCGAACACCCCGAGCATCCGGTTCAGCCGTACCTCGCCGGTGTCCGCGTCGACCCGCACCTCGACGAACTGCGCCCCGTAGGCGTACCGGGGGAGCGCGGGCTGCTCACCCACCTCCTCGGTGGTGTCCGCCTCGGCGGTCACCTCGTCGGTCGGCGGCCCGCCGTCGCGCAGCTTCTCGCGCAGCGCCTGGGCCGCGCGTATCACCGCCCAGCTCCAGCTGGCGGTCCCCATCGAGCCGCCGGCCAGCGGTGCCGTCGGCAGCGCGGTGTCCCCGATGCGGATCTCCACCCGTTCCGGCGGCACTGCGAGGGCGTCGGCGGCCACCTGCCAGATCGCAGTCCGGGCGCCGGTGCCGATGTCGGTGGCGTTGATCTGGACCAGGAAGCTCCCGTCGGACCGGGCGGTGGCCGTCGCCGAGGAAGGCCGGGCCCGGGCCGGGTAGCTCGATCCGGCCACCCCCGTCCCGATCAGCCACCGTCCCTCCCGCCGGGACCGGGGCGACGGATCACGACCGGCCCAGCCGAACCGCTCCGCGCCCTCACGCAGGCAGGCCACCAGGTTGCGACTGGTGAACGGGCGTCCCTGGTCGGGGTCGACAGCGGTGTCGTTGCGGATACGCAGCTCCACCGGGTCGATGCCGACGGCGATGGCCAGCTCGTCCACCGCGGACTCCAGGGCGTACGCGCCGGGGCACTCGCCCGGGGCGCGCATCCAGAACGGAGTGGGCACGTCGAGGCGGGCCAGCCGATGCGTGGTGCGGCGGTGCGGTGCGGCGTACATGCTGCGGGTGTAGACGGCGGTCTGCTCGGCGAACTCCCTGATGGTGGAGGTCTGGCTGATCGCGTCGTGGCAGATGGCGGTGAGCCGGCCGTCGGTGTCGGCGGCGAGGCGGACCCGCTGGATGGTGGGGGTGCGGTATCCGAGCGGCCCGAACAGTTGCTGTCGGGTCAACGCCAGCTTGACCGGGCGGTCCACGTGCCGGGCGGCGAGGGCGGCCAGCACCACCGACGCCTTGGCGTACCCCTTGCTGCCGAAGCCGCCGCCGACGTGCTCGGCGACGACGCGGATCGACTCCGGCGGCAGCTCGAACAGCTCGGCGAGGGTGGCGCGTACCGGCGTCGCGCCCTGGGTGGAGTCGTGCACCAGGAGCCGCCCGTCGTGCCACTGCGCGATGGTGGCGTGCGGTTCCATCGGGTTGTTGTGGTACGCCGGCGTGCGGTAGGTGACGTCCACCCGCACCGGGGCGGCCGCGTACCCGGCGTCGAAGTCGCCCTCGGCGGTGTCCGTCGGATAGCTGGGGTTCACCTGGTCAGGCTTGTACAGGCCGGGATGGTCGTCGGTGAGCACTGTGCTGTGCGGGCCGGTGTCGTAGTCGATGCGGACCAGTCGGGCGCCCTCGCGGGCCGCCTCCAGGCTGGTGGCTACCACCACGGCGACGTACTGCCCCCGGTAGTGCACAGTCGGCTCCTGCAACAGCCGCAGCTCCGGCTGTGGGCCGGGCGCCATCCGGGGCGCGTTGCCGTGGTGCACCACGGCCAGCACGCCGGGCGAGGCCAACGCCTGCGTCGTGTCGATCCGGGTGATCCGGCCCCGCACCACTGTCGACGGCACCGCCCAGCCGTAGGTGACCCCGTCCACCGGGTACTCGACCGCGTAGCGGGCCGCGCCGGTGACCTTCGCCGGGCCCTCCAGCCGGGGGTACGCCCGGCCGACCGCCCCGGTGCTCACGACGACGCCAGTTCGGTGAGCGCCCGCACGGTGATGGCCCGGGTCAGCGGCAGCTTGAAGCCGTTGTGCCGTAGCGGGCGCGCCTCGGCCAGCTCCGCGTCGGCGGCCCGTGCCGCCAATTCGGGGCTGAACGGACGTCCGCGCAGCTGCTCTTCGGCCCGGTACGCCCGCCACGGCCGGTGCGCCACCGCCCCGTACGCCAGCCGCACGTCGCGGACCACGTCACCGTCGAGGTCCAGCACCGCGGCCACCGAGCCGGCGGCGAAGGCGAACGAGGCCCGGTCGCGCACCTTGAGGTACGTCGAGCGGCGCGCGGCCGGTAGGGGCGGCAGTCGCACGGCGGTGATCAGCGCGCCCCGGGCCACTGTGGTCTCCCGTTCCGGGTGGCTGCCGGGGGAGCGGTAGAAGCCGGCGATCGGGATGTCACGGGGGCCGTCGGCCTCGTGCACCTCCACCACCGTGTCGAGGGCGGCCAACGCGACGGCCAGGTCGGACGGGTGGGTGGCCACGCACTGCTCCGACCAGTCCAGCACCGCCAGGTCGCGGTTCTGGCCGTGCAGAGCGGCGCAACCGCTGCCCGGCTCCCGTTTGTTGCACGCCTTGCCGGTGTCCTGGAAGTAGACGCAGCGGGTTCGCTGCAACAGGTTGCCGCCGGTGGTGGCCATGTTGCGCAGCTGTCCGGAGGCAGCGGCGAGCAGGGCGCGGGCCAGCACCGGGTAGTCGCGGCGTACCGCCGGGTGCGCCGCGAGGTCGCTGTTGCGGACCGTCGCGCCGATCCGCAGCCCACCGTCGGGCAGCTCCTCGACGGTGTCGAGGGGAAGCCGGGTCACGTCCACCAGCACGTCGGGGCGCTGCACCCCGAGCTTCATGAGGTCCACCAGGTTGGTTCCGCCGCCCAGGTAGGCGGCCTGCGGTTCGGCCGCCAGCACGGCGACCGCCTCGGCCACGTCGGCGGGCCGGTGGTAGCGGAACGCCTTCACGAGGACGCCGCCGTCTCGCGTACGGCCGCCACGATGTGCGGGTACGCGGCGCACCGGCACAGGTTGCCGGCCATCCGCTCGCGGATCTCCGCGTCGGTCAGCTCGGCGGGCGTGTTCAGGTCGCCGGTGACCGCGCTGGGCCAGCCCCGGGAGACCTCGTCGAGCATGCCCCGGGCGGAGCAGAGCTGCCCGGGAGTGCAGTAGCCGCACTGGAAGGCGTCGTGCGCGACGAAGGCGGCCTGCAACGGGGACAGCTCGTCCGGCCCGGCCAGCCCCTCGACGGTCACCACTGACCGGCCGTCCACGGTCACCGCGAAGACCAGGCAGCTCTTCACCCGCCGGCCGTCGAGCAGCACCGTGCAGGAGCCGCACTGGCCGTGGTCGCAGCCCTTCTTCGCCCCGGTCAGGTCGAGGTGCTCGCGCAGCGTGTCGAGCAGTGTGGTGCGGTTGTCCAGGGTCACCTCACGGGACACGCCGTTGACCTCGACCGTCACCCGGGACGAGTGGCGCTCGTCGATCGTGGTCGCGTTCTCCGGTCCGCCCTGCACCGGCCCAGACTAGCTTTGTCGGTATATCTCGGGGCGAATAACGCAAAGCCCTTCGTACGGGAGGTGACGACGGTGACCGCCGGACTGCTGCTCGCCGCCGGCGCCGGGCGGCGCTACGGCCGGCCGAAGGTGCTGGTCGAGCTGGACGGCGAGCCGCTGGTGCGGCGCGCGATCCGGCTGCTCGGCGATGGCGGCTGCGCACCCGTGCACGTGGTGCTCGGTGCGGGCGCCGACGAGGTGCCCGACCTGCCCGGCGCGGTGCCGGTCCGGCACGACGGCTGGCCCGAAGGGCTGGGATCGTCGCTGCGCCGGGGCCTGGCCTCCCTGCCGGCCAACGTACCGGCTGCCGTCGTGGTCCTCGTCGACCAGCCGCTGCTCAGCCCGGTCGCGGTCCGCCGGGTGCGGGCCGCGTACGCCGGCGGTGCGCTCGTCGCGGTCGCCACCTACGCCGGTCGGCCGGGGCACCCGGTGCTCCTGGCTCGGGAGACCTGGCCGCTGCTGGACCGGTACGCCGTCGGCGACCGGGGCGCTCGCGGCCTGCTGCGCGACCGGCCGGACCTGGTGGTCGAGGTGCCCTGTGACGACGTCGGGTCCCCGGCCGACGTGGACACCCCGACCGACCTGCGCCGACTCCGCCCGCTCAGCGGCGGGTGAGCCAGCGGGGCAGACCCTCGCTGGTGATCGCGTGATAGGTGATCATGATGATGACGCCGATCAGGCCCAGCAGCGGGCTGACGAACCAGCCGAGCAGACCGCTGAGCCCGTACAGGATCAGGCCGGTGACCGGTCGCAGCCGCTGCGTCCGCACGTACTCGGGGCTGACCCGACGCTGGAGCAGCGCCGGGTGGCGGTGCAGGTAGCCGAAGAACACCAGCCAGGGGGCTGACATCAGGGCTGCGGCCAGCGCGTACAGGGCGACAGCCGCGCGCTGGTCGTCGGTGTCGCCATGGGTGAACGCGGACGCCAGCACCGCGGTGGGGAAGGGGATGATCACCGCGCCGAAGAGCACACCGAGGTTGATCCAGCTCAACGTGAGCGTGGTGCCGCGGATCAGCCGCAACAGCGCGTGGTGGTTGAGCCAGAGCACCCCGATGTAGACGAAGGACACCACGAAGGCCAGGTAGGAGGCGCCCTCGCCGAGCAGACCGGTGAGCAGCTCACCCTCGTGGTACTCGGGCACCCGCAACTCGATGACCAGCAGGGTGATGACGATGGCGAAGACCCCGTCGCTGAAGGCCGTCATCCGGTCGGTGCCGGTCACTCGCGCTCCTGCGTCGGGCTGCTCGGCCTCGTCGGGTGCTGCGGACATTGCCGCAGGCTAGCCACTCGGCAACGCGGCCGGTGGTGGTTTCCTCCGATCGGAACGGAAACGGCCGCCCGGGGTCGGGGCCCCGGACGGCCGCTCGCACCGCCCCCGTTCAGGCCACCGGCGTCGCGGTTCCGGTGGTGCGGGCGAGCCGCTGGTGGGCGCGGATCACCTCGGCGTAGCGCAGACCGCTGGCCTTCACCGTCCGGCGCTGGGTGGCGTAGTCGACGTGCACCAGCCCGAAGCGCTTGTCGTAGCCGTACGCCCACTCGAAGTTGTCCAGCAGTGACCAGACGAAGTAGCCGTCCAGGGGAACCCCTCGGGCCACCGCCGACGCGCACGCGGCCAGGTGCTGCTCCAGGTGGTCGGTGCGTTCCTTGTCCTCGACAGTGCCGTCCGGGGTGACCTCGTCCGGCCACGCCGAGCCGCTCTCGGTGACGATGATCCGGCCCGGCCGGTACTCCTCGTGCACGTCGACGAGCAGCCGCTCCAGGCCCGCCGGGTACATCTCCCAGCCCATCGCGGTCTCCACCGAGCCGGGCACCGGCACCTGCTTCGCGAACGGCGCCGGACCTGTCGGATCGTCGACCACCAGTTGGCGGAAATAGTAGTTCACCCCGAGGAAGTCCGTCTGCGTGGCGATCACCGCCAGATCGTCGCCGCGTACCGGCGGCTCGACCCCGTAGGTGGCGATCATGTCGGCGGGGTAGCCGCGCCCGTGGATCGGGTCCAGCCACCACCGGTTGACGTGCCCGTCGGCCCGGCGGGCCGCCGCGACGTCCTCTGGTCGGTCGGTCGCCGCCTCGATCGGGCTGAGGTTGACGACCAGGCCCACCGAGGCCGGCCGGGCGGCGTTGGCGCGGATCGCCTGGGTGGCCAGGCCGTGCCCGAGCAGCACGTGGTGCGAGGCGTGCACGGCGCGGGTGAGGTCGCGCTCGCCGGGGGCCATGTTGCCCTCCAGGTGCCCGATCCAGCACACGCAGAGTGGCTCGTTGACGGTGCACCAGTCGGCCACGCGGTCGCCGAGGCGGCCGGCGACCACCGCCGCGTAGTCGGCGAACGCCTCGGCGGTGGCCCGCTCCGGCCAACCGCCGGAGTCCTGCAGAACCTGCGGCAGATCCCAGTGGTAGAGCGTGACGAACGGTCGGATCCCGGCGATGCCGTACGAGGTGGAGTTCTCGCTGACCAGCACCAGCTCCCGTACGCCGGTCTTGGCCAGCCACTCCGCCTCGGCGAGCAGCTCGTCGGG
>NZ_JBEZEH010000161.1:0-17516 GCF_040648775.1 Micromonospora sp. NPDC049089 | reverse complement strand
GGGCGACCACCTGTGCGGGGGTACGCGTCTCAGCCAAGCTTGGCCCGGAAGAGTTCCAGGGTGCGGGCCCAGGCGCTGGCAGCGGCGCGCTGGTCGAACGCCTCCGGCCGGTCGTCGTTGAAGAAGGCGTGCGAGGTGCCCGGGTAGTCGTAGAGGTGGCAGTCGCCGCCGGCCTCCTCGATGGCCCGCCGGGCGGTCTGCACGCCCTCGGCGGCCGAGGTGCCGTCTTCTTCGGAGCAGTGGATGACAGCCGCCTTGCCGGCGTAGTCGGCCCAGTCGGGACGCATCGACTCCCACGGCAGCACGGGATAGAAACCGGCGGTCGCGACGATCCGCTCGGAGATGGTCGCCGACCAGAGGGCCAGGCTGCCACCAGCGCAGAAGCCCACGGCACCGACCTTACCGGTGACCTCGGGCCGCCCGGCCAGATAGTCGGCCGCTCCGGCGATGTCCTTCGCCGCCTCGTCCATCCGCATAGCCAGCAGGAGCCGCTGCGCCTCGTCCGGCTCGCTGGTCGTCTCACCGTGGTAGAAGTCCGGGGCGAGGGCGACGAAACCGGCCTCGGCGAACCGGTCCGCCACCGACCGGATGTGCGGGACCAGACCCCACCATTCCTGAATGACGATGACGGCGGGGCTGGCCGTGCCGCTGGCGGGTATCGCGAGATACCCCTCGCTCGCGCCCCCGTTGCTGCGGTAGCTCACCATTTCGCCCATGGGCCGTCCTCCTAGCGGTCAGTCATCGTTGGCTGGTCGCCCAGTGGTCCTACGTGCCGGTAGCCTGCCACGCCACGCGGCCCTCGGGAAGACGCCGGAACAGTGGCATTCACCTCCTGTTCGCCCCCCGGTGGCTCGGGGTACGCCGACGGCGGCGGGGTCTGCCCCCGCCGCCGTCGATGTCCAGCTACCGCTGTGGTCAGACCTTCTTGGTCAGGCAGAGCACGTAGCCCGTCTTGCCCGGCTCGATGCTGGAGAAGATGTACCCCTCCTGGCCCTCCTTGAAGAACTGGGTGCAGGTGGTGTCGGCCTTCGCCTGCGCCTCGCTCTGGCCGTCCACCCGACCGACCACGTTGTACGCCGCGTCGGTGGAGGTGCACGCCACGACCTTGGCGCCGTCGACCTCCTCCTGCTCGGTGCCGGTGACCTCGGGCAGCTCGGCGATGCAGTCGCCGGTCTTGGCGTCCGCCGTCGCGTCCTTGTTGAAGAAGTTGCCGATCGCCGAGGCGACACCGAACTTCAGGCCGGCGATGACGACGACGACGAGGATCGCGCCGACGATGCCGAGGACCTTCTTCGCACCGGACTTCTCCGCCTTCGGCTCGGTCGCCTGCGACGTCTCGGCCGCCTGAGTCTCGGCGGCTTGCGGCGTCCCGGTCCCCGGCGTGCCGGCCTCTTGCGGCGTCTCGGGGGTCTGAGGCGTCCCGGGGGTCTGGGGCGTCCCGGGGGTCTGGGGCGTCTCGGGGGTCTGGGGCGTCCCGGCCGGCTGGGGCGTCTCGGCGGCTTGCGGCGCCTCGGCGGCGACAGGCGTCGCGGCGGCCGGCTCCGGCTCGACCGACCGCTGCTGGGGCACGGCAGGCTGCGGCGCGGCCGCTTGCGGCGTCTCGACGACCGACTCAGGGTTTGCGGCGTCGGGCGCGGGGGGCGGTGCGACCTGCTCTGGCACGGGGGTTCCTTCCGAGGGGTTGATGAGCAGACGACACCGTAACGATCATTGATTTCCGGTGCCGTCCCGCTCGCCTCGTCCGTTCAGCCATTTCCCAGCATCACCCGCATGATCCAGTTCACACCGTGGTTCAGCTCGTCGGGGTGGGGGTTGGCGTTTCGCTCGACGGCACGCCGGTGGCCGTACCGGTCCCCAGCGGTGGCCCGGTCTGCCCGGCCGTGTCGCCCGGCTCCGGCGTGCCGCCCGGCTCCGGTGGGCTGGTCGGGTCCACCGTGCCGCTCGGGTCCGGCGTGGTTGCCGGTGACACGGCCGGGAGAGGCGCGCCCGGCGCACGTGGCACGAAGGGCGCCTGCTCCGGACAGTACGGGTACGCCCGCAGCGCCTGGTTCACGTAGGCGCCTCCCAGGCAGTCCGGGTAGCCGAGCCGGATCGGATTGCCGTTCTGGTCGAAGAGCCGGGCGTTCTCCACCAGTCGGCCCTCGCTGTCGTAGACGAAGACGTCCCGGACCCGGTCGTACTGGCTGTCGACAGCGGTCGGGTCGTAGCCGTAGTCGCCGTAACGCATCCGGTCCTCGGCCTGGATCAGCGCGGCGAACGCGAAGACCACCAGCACCACGCTGGCGACCTGCACGGCCGAGCGCGGCCAGCGGGTCAGCTGGGCCGAACTACGACCGATCCAGATGGAGCCGAGCACGAAGCCGATCAGCATGATCAGGCCAGCCAGCAGCTCACCGCCGAACCTCGGCAGGAGCCCGAACTCGCCACCGGTGGTGATCACCGTGACCAGCATCGCCGCCAGATAGCCGCGCAGCACCCACCAGGCCGGGCGCAACAGTCGGAGGAACTCGCTGGCCGTCTCGTACCCCAGGGGTGGGCCGAGCCGGGTGTCAACGGTGCGCAGCCGGCCGCGGACCCGGGCCATCGCGCTCGCCACCCGCTGGTCGAGGTTGCGCCCGCTGCCCGGTGCCGCGCCGGCCGCGGCGCGCAGCTCGGCGGCGTACGTCTCGGGCTCGCCCAACCGCTCGACCAGGGTGCCCTCGGACTCGGCGGCGACCTCGGTGAGGTGGTCGGCGAGATCCTCGGTCAGCTCGTCGCGTTGCCCGGACGGCAGGTCGGCCAAAGCGGCCCGGACCCGCGCCACGTAGTCGGTGATCTCCTGCTCCGCGACGGTCATGCCGCCAACCCCCGATCGTCGAGCAAGGTGTCCATTGTGGTGGCGAACGAGCGCCAGAGCTTGCCGGAGCGGGTCAGCTGGTCACGCCCCGCCGCGTTGAGTGAGTAGTACTTGCGGTGCGGGCCGGATTCGCTCGGCACGACGTAGGTGGTGAGCAGGCCGGCGGCGAAGAGGCGGCGCAGCGTCCCGTAGACCGAGGCGTCACCGACCTCCTCCAGGCCGGCCTCGCGCAGCCGGCGCAGGATGTCGTAGCCGTAACCGTCCTCCTCTCGGAGCACGGCCAGGACGGCCAGATCAAGCACGCCCTTCAACAACTGTGTGGTGTCCACGCATTGCACAGTAGTGCGCAATGCGCAGTAGCGTCAACGAATCCGCCCCGACACGCCGGCCGGGGCGCGAGACCCGCGCGACAATGATCGACTCGGTCTTCAGGAAGTCGGGTCATCCGAGGCGCTCGGACACCGCGTTTTCAATGAAGGCGAGTTGATCAAACCGTTAGCGCGGTGTGGCTGGCTGGAGGCTCCAGGCGATGCCGTCCAGGATGTCGTGCTCCGAGGCGACCACCGACGGCATCCCGGCCTGCTCCATGATCACGCGTAGCACCAGCGCCCCGGCACCGATCACGTCGGCGCGGCCCGGGTGCATCACCGGGTTCGCCAACCGCTGCGCACGGGTCTGACCGAGCAGCTCTGCGGTCACCCGGGCGACCTCCTCGTACGACACCCGGGCGTGGTGGATGCGCTCCGGGTCGTACTCCCGCAGGCCCTGCGCGAGCGCGACGACAGTGGTGACCGACCCGGCGAGGCCGACCAGGGTGGCCGCCTCGCGACCGGGCACCACGGCGAGCGCCCGGTCCACCACCGCGGCGATGTCGGCCTGCGCTGCCGCGACCTGCTCGGGCGTCGGCGGGTCACCGGGCAGGTGCCGCTCGGTCATCCGGACGCAGCCGATGTCCACCGAGATCGCCGACCGCACTCCGGCGGCCCGGTCACCGACAACGAACTCGGTGGAACCACCACCGATGTCGACGACCAGGAACGGCTCCTTCGCGTCGGCGGGCAGCCCGCGCACCGCGCCGGTGAACGACAGCCGGGCCTCCTCGTCGCCGCTGACCACCTCGGGCGCGACACCGAGAGTGGCCCGCACCATCTCGGTGAAGTCGGCGGCGTTGGCGGCGTCGCGGGAGGCCGAGGTGGCACACATCCGCACCCGCTGCGCGCCCAGCTTCTCGATGTCCGCGGCGTACGACGCCAACGCCACCCTGGTCCGCTCGATCGCCTCCGGCGCCAGTCGGCCGGTGCGGTCCACGCCCTGCCCCAACCGGACGATCTCCATCCGCCGGGTCAGGTCGACCAGCGGTGCCTGCGGCCCGGCCGAGGCGTCGGGCAGGTCGGCGACCAGCAGTCGGATCGAGTTGGTCCCGCAGTCGATGGCCGCCACACGCGTCGTCACGGCAGCAACCTTACGGCAGGACGGGCGGCCACCCGGGGGGTTGGTCGGCGGTGGGCCACGACTCGCCCGGGTCGCCCGACGGGCCCCGCAGCAACCCCAGACCGAGGGAGGTCAGGTGGTGTCGGACGGCCCCGCCCTCCCGCTCACTGGTCACCAGACCGGCGGTCCGCAGCGCGCGGGCGTGCTCCGAGGCCGAGGAGAGACTGATCCCGACCGCCCGGGACAACACGGTGGTGGTCAAACCCCCGTCGGTCGCCAGTCGGCGCAGCACCAGCGCCCGGGTGACGCCGAGCAGCCGACCGAGGGCATCGTCGGCGGCGGGAGCCCCGCGCGCGGGCATGACCACCGGGTAGACGAGCAGGATCGGGTAACCCTGCTCGACGAGCACCCGGGGCCGCGGCCCGGCCAACGGTGAGGGCAGCAGGATGATCCCGTGGCCGGTGCCGGGAAGATCGCCGTCCCACCACGTCCGTACCTCCAGCACGGGCTCCCGCCACCGGATCCCCGGGTGCAGACCGGCGAAGAGGCTGGCCAGGCCATGCTGCGCCAGCCGCTGGCTGGCGGATGTCACCTGCTGACGGTACGCGGACACCAGCTCGGCCCAGTGCGGTTCGAGTACCGCGTCGAACCAGGTCCGCACGGCCCCGCCGAACAGGTTCAGCACCTCCGGGTCGGCCGCCGCGAACCGTCGCCGCAGTGGGCTGGCCGACGTATCCGCGTACGCGAGGGTGACCTCGGCGCGGACCCGCCGCGCCGGGGTGGCCCGGATCGCCTCCAGCCCCGCCTCCACCGACTCCAGGCCGTCGAAGGGAGTGACGAAGTCCGGTAGACGTCCCCGGTCGGGCAGCAGATGCCGCAGGACTGCGGTGGCAGCCTGGGCGGCAGCTGTGCCCTCGGCCGCCGCCACCCGCGCGGCCAGGGTCGGCGCCATCGCCGCGACAGTGGGATCGCGCAGCCACTGACCAGCCAGCAGCGCGATCCCGACCGGATGCAGCCGATCGGCGAACCGCACCCGGCACAGGTCGGCCGACCCGAGCCGGAGTCGAAGCATGGCAACAGCCTGCCTGCCTTCGGCCAGGACCGAAAGGGTTGATCCGCGGCCGAGCGCTCTCCAGTGTGGACCGCGAGGTCGACGGGGGGTGGCCGGCGTGCGGCGAGCACTGGCGGTGTTAACGGGGCTCTGCCTGATGATCGTCGCCGCAGCTTGTGGTGAGCGGGGGCAGCCCTCGTCGGCCCCACCATCCTCACCGTCCGCGTCGAGCGAGCGACCGGCGGCCGGTGACCACCAGCTCACCCTGCGGCACAACGGACTCGACCGCACCTACCTGCTGCACGCGCCACCGGGGTACGACCCGGGCAGGCCCTCCGCGCTGGTCATCGCGCTGCACTTCTATCCCGGCCTTGGATCGTCGATGCGGGAGCTGGCGGGCCTGGACGCCAGAGCCGACACTGACAACGTGCTGGTCGCCTACCCCGACGGGCGGGGCGGCGGCTTCAACGCGCTGATCTGCTGCGGAAGCGAGGACGACGTCGGCTTCCTCAAGGCCCTCACCGACCATCTGGTGCAGACCTGGCACGCGGACCCGAACCGGGTGTTCCTCACCGGCATCTCGAACGGCGGCGACATGAGCTTCCGGGCTGCGGTGGAGAGCACCGGCACGTTCGCCGCGATCGGGGTGGTCAGCGGTGGATACAGCGGAAACCTGACCACCGCCGACAGTTACGTGCCGAAGAGCCCGGTCTCCGTGATCACCTTCATCGGCGGCCAGGACCGCTACGCCTCGACCTTCCAGGCCGGCCTGCAGACCTGGCAGCAGAGGCTCAACTGCCGGCCGAGCCCGAAGGCGTCCGGGGTGCCGGGGGTGACGCACACGGTGGCGGGCTGCGCGGACGGCAGCGAGGTCAGCGTCTACACGATCGCCGACATGGGTCACAGTTGGCCGGGAGCGACATCGGGCCAACTCGCCGCATCCTCCGCCGGGCTGTCCGCCACGGACCTGATGTGGGAGTTCTTCGCCGCCCACCCCCGCAAAGCCTGACCTACAGGCGCAGCAGCATCCGGGTGTTGCCCAGCGTGTTCGGCTTGACCCGCTCCAGGTCCAGGAACTCCGCGACACCCTCGTCGTACGAGCGCAGCAACTGCTCGTAGACCGGTTGCGGCACCGGAGCGCCGTCGATCTCGCGGAAACCGAACGAGCCGAAGAACCGGGTCTCGAAGGTGAGCACGAAGATCCGCGCCACGCCCAGCTCGCGGGCCGCGTCGATCAGCTCACCGACCAGCCGGTGACCGATGCTCCGGCCCCGACAGGACGGGTCGACCGCCACCGTGCGGATCTCGGCCAGGTCCTCCCACATGACGTGCAGCGCGCCGCAGCCCACCACCACGTCGTCCTCGGCCCGGACCGCGACCCGGAACTCCTGCACCTGCTCGAAGAGGGTGACGGTGGCCTTGCTCAGCAGCCGCCGGTCGTCGGTGTAGGTGTCGACGAGACGTCGGATGCCCCGCACGTCCCCGGTGCGGGCCCGCCGTACCGTGATCTGATCCGCGGCCTGCGTGCTCATTCCGCCGCCGGCACGTCCACGCACGGCCCCGCCGACCACCAGGGCTCGACCAGCTCCAACGTCTCGTCGCCGAACGGGTTCACTCCGGGGCCAGCACCCAACGCGTGACCCAGGTGCACGTGCAGACACTTCACCCGGCCCGGCATCCCACCGGCCGAGATGCCGGCGATCTCCGGCACCTCGCCGATCGCCTCCCGGCGGGTGAGGTAGTCCTCGTGCGCCGCCCGGTAGTGGGCGGCCAACTCCGGATCCGTCGTCAGCCGGTCCGCCATCTCCTTCATCAGCCCCGCCGACTCCAGTCGGCTGCACGCGGCGGTGGCCCGGGGGCAGGTCAGGTAGTAGAGCGTCGGAAACGGGGTGCCGTCAGCGAGGCGGGGGGTCGTCTCCACCACGTCGGGAAGGCCACACGGGCACCGGTGGGCCACCGCGCGGGTGCCCCGGGGCGTCCGGCCGAGCTGCGCGGCCACCGCGGCCAGGTCGGCCTCGGTGGCCGGCTCGCGCTGCGGCAGGGGAACGGAATCCGCAGCCGGCTCCGACGGTGGTACGACAGTCACGGTGCCCATCTTTCCTGGTGTGCTGGTCGGTGGATCACTGGCCCGGCTGCTGGCTGTCCGCCGCCCGCACGCTCGACCAGAGCGTGTCGTACCAGGTCACCGGCCCGGCTGGCGGGGCCGCACCGGCCGACTTCCCGGCGTCCCGCGCCGCGCCCTCCGGGTCGTGCAGGACCACCATTATCTTCTCGCCCGGCTCGCCCATGAAGAACCGCTCACGAGCCTGCGTCTTGATGTACTCGTCGTCTTTCCAGTTGGCCGCCTCGGCGGCGAGCTTGGCGATCTCGCGCTCCTGCACCGCCTGGGCCGCCTCCATCCGCTCGATGTCGGCCTGCTGGTCCAGGTAGACCCGGACCGGATAGGTGTAGGCCAGAGCGAGCGCGATCAGGACCGCGAACAGCACTGTGGCCCGGCCGGTGAAGCGACGGGGGTGGGGTGCGGCGAGACGCTTCACCGAACCAGCGGCAGCGGTACGCCGAGCGGCGGCGGGACGATTCGCGGAGCGCACCCCGTCGGCGCCACGGGCAGCACCCGGCGCACGACCGGCGGCGCGCGGCTCGGCGCGTACGCCGGCCTCCCGGACCGATCCCCGCGTGGCACGCCCACCGCCCGGCCGACCGGACTGACCCGGCCGGCGGGCGGGACGCTGACCACCCGGTGTGCGGCGCTGCTGCATCGTCACACCCCTCCCCCGAGGCTTCGTGCGTCTCAGGCCGAACGGTAGCGCGGGAACGCGCCAGCGCCGGCGTAGCGCGCCGCGTCGGCCAGCTCCTCCTCGATCCGGAGCAGCTGGTTGTACTTGGCGACACGGTCCGAGCGGGCCGGGGCGCCGGTCTTGATCTGGCCGCAGCCGGTGGCCACCGCCAGGTCGGCGATGGTGGTGTCCTCGGTCTCGCCGGAGCGGTGGCTCATCATGCACTTGAAGCCGGCCCGGTGGGCCAGGTCCACCGCGTCCAGGGTCTCGGTCAGCGAGCCGATCTGGTTGACCTTGACGAGGACCGCGTTCGCGGACTTCTCCGCGATGCCCCGGGCGATGCGCTGCGGGTTGGTGACGAACAGGTCGTCACCGACGATCTGCACCCGGTCGCCGATCGAGGCGGTCAGCGTCTGCCAGCCGCTCCAGTCGTCCTCGGCCAGCGGGTCCTCGATCGACACGATCGGGTACTCGTCGGCCAGCTTGGTGTAGTAGGTGCTCATGTCCTCGGCGGACTTCGCGGCACCCTCGAAGGTGTAGGTGCCGTTGTCGAAGAACTCCGTGGCCGCCACGTCGAGCGCGAACACGATGTCGGTGCCGAGCCGGTAGCCGGCCTTCTCGACCGCCTCGGCGATCAGGTCCAGGGCCGCCGCGTTGGTCGGCAGGTTCGGCGCGAAGCCACCCTCGTCACCGAGGCCCGTCGACAGGCCCTTCTTCTTCAGCACCGACTTGAGCGCGTGGTAGACCTCCGCGCCCGAGCGCAGCGCCTCCCGGAAGGTGGGCGCGCCGATCGGCGCGATCATGAATTCCTGGATGTCGACGTTCGAGTCGGCGTGCGCGCCACCGTTGAGGATGTTCATCATCGGCACGGGCAGGAGGTGCGCGTTCGGGCCGCCCAGGTAGCGGAAGAGGCTCAGCTCGGCGCTGCCGGCAGCGGCCTTCGCCACCGCCAGGGAGACCCCCAGGATGGCGTTCGCGCCCAGCTCCGACTTGCTGTCGGTGCCGTCGATGTCGAGCATCTTCTGGTCGATCAGCCGCTGCTCGCTGGCCTCGTACCCGATGATCTGGTCGACGATCTTGTCTTCGACGTTGGAGACCGCCTTCTCCACGCCCTTGCCCTGGTAGCGGTCGGCGTCACCGTCGCGCAGCTCGATCGCCTCGAACGCGCCGGTGGACGCGCCGGAGGGCACCGCGGCGCGAGCCACCGTGCCGTCGTCCAGGCCGACCTCGACCTCGACCGTGGGGTTGCCCCGCGAGTCGAGAATCTCCCGGGCGACGATTCCCTCGATGGTTGCCACTAAGTCGCTCCTCGTTGTTGTGATCCGGTCCGTGGGTGGGCCGCGACGGTGCGGCTGAGGCAGGTGTTGAACGCAGCGTATCGGGCCACGGGAAACGGCACGGCGTCGCCCGCGCACCCGAGTCGCCCCGCACTGACGGACATTCCCGGATTTCCGGGCGTCAACCGGCAACTGGTTTGCGCTGCGCGGACCGAATCCACCAGGCTGGTCGCCATGCCCGCCGCCTCGACCACCCTCCGCATGCTCGCCGTGTCGGTCATCGCGTCGCTCACGGTCACCGGCTGTCAGACATTCGAGGACGCCGGAGTCGCCATGGGCCGCTCGCAACTCGTCAACGACCTCGCCGCCCGGCTCGATCGGGCACTGGAGTTGACCTACTCGGCCGACTACCAGTTGCCCGGTGGCCAACGCGCCGCGATCGTGCAGGCGCAGGACCCGGCGCGATCCACGTACACCTATCCGGGAGGGCAGCTCACCGTCACCCCGGAGGCCGTCACCCGGTGCACGACAACCGGCGCCCGCCCGCAGTGCACGCTGGTCACCCCGCCCACCCCCGGCAGCAAGCCCACTGTGACGCTGTTCGGCGAGGCCAACCAGCAGGGCCTCGTCACGCCGCCAGTGGTGGTCGGGCTGCTCACCGCCGCCGCGCTCGACCCACAGGCGGTCATCAAGCAGAGTGACACCACGGTCGCCGGGCACCACGCCGCCTGCGTCGCGGTGGAGAGCTCGTCATCCGGCGACTTCACCGCCTGCGTGACCACCGAGGGTGTGCTCGGCAGCTTCACCGGACCGGTCGACGGCAAGCCGATGGAGCTGGCGATGAGCAACTACTCCGCAGCCGTCGACGAGGGCGCGTTCGAACCACCCACCGGCGCCGATGTCGTCGACCGCCGCCCCGGCGGCTCGTGACCGACCCACCGGTCGAGCCGGCGCAACTGCCGCCCGCGTACTCCAGCTCGCCCTGGTTGATCGACGCGACGGTGACCGCCGGGCGGCGCTGAAACCCGCGCGGCCCGGCGTTTCTCCTCAGAGACCGAGCAGGGTGCGCAGGTGGCGCGGGGGCGGGCAGTCGTGGGCGAGCATCGCGTCGTGCCAGTCGCGGACCGACACCCCGTCCGGGCGGGCGGCGGCGATCTCGGCCACCTCGCTGTACCCGACGAAATAGGTGGAGAGCTGGGTGGAGGTCAGTTGGGCGCGCCGCCACTTGCCGGCCGCCTCGCCCTCCTCCTGGAAGCCACGCCCGGTCATCAACGCCATCGCCTCGGCCTCGGGCAGGTCCTCGGCGTGCACCAACTGGTCGAGCAACGCGTTGATGGTCATCCGCAGTTGCATCTTGAGCTGCTGCAAGCGCACCGGCAGACCGCCGAAGCCGAGCCCCGTCATCATCTCCTCCGTGTAGACCGCCCAGCCCTCGATGAACGGGCCGGACTCGGCCAGCGCGCGAACCCGCGTCCCACCGACGTAGCGGCGGGCGTGGGCGAGCTGGAGGAAGTGCCCCGGCATCGCCTCGTGCACCGTCAGGTTGCGGATCATGTGGTCGTTGTATTCGCGGTAGAACGACTCGACCCGCTGCGCGGGCCAGTCCGACGGGGTGGGCGCGATGCAGTAGAAGGTCGGCACGACGGCGGTCTCCAGCGGGCCGGGCGCGTCGCAGTACGCCACCGCGACCCCCCTGGCGAACTCCGGCATCTCCTGGATGACGCACCGGTCGTCGACCACTGTGACCAGGTCGTGTGCGCGGACGAAGTCGGTCGCCTCGTCCAGTGTCACCCCGGCCAGCTCGACGATCGTCGCGTCGTTCGGGTGCTCGGCGGCGAGCAGGTCCAACGCCCGACGTACCGTCGCGTCGTCGGCCGGGCCACCGACCAGCTCGACGGCGGCCTCGCGGATCTCCGCGGTGACGCGGTCCAGGTTGGCCCAGGCGCGACGCTGGATCTCGGCGGCGCCCAACTCGGTGTCAAGGGTGTGCCAGAGCCGGGCCTCCCAGCGGCGCCGGCCCAGTCGCGGGTCACGGCCGGGGCCGGCATCGGCGGCCAGGCCGGTGCGCAGCCAGGCGACGAACTCGTCCAGCGCGGCGATCGCGGCGGTGGCCGCCGGCTCGACCCGGTCGAGGTGGCCCGGCGCCTGGGCGAGCAGTGCCGGCAGCTCGTCGCGGATCAGCGCGGCCGCGCCGGTGAACTGCCCGACGGCCGTCTCCGCGTGGATGCGTGGCATGTCCCGCAGCGTCGCGCGTGCGGTGGCGAGAGCGTCCGGTACGGCGGCGAGCCGGCCGGCAAGCTGGGTCAGCCGCACGTCAGCGGGGGCGTACGGGCGGGCCAGCAACGGGTGCAGCAGCGGGCCGGGGTTGTGCCGCAGCGGATCCCACTCGTGCGAGCGGATCTCGGTCAGCTCGAACAGCTCCCGGTCCACGAATGAGGTGAGCAGGGCGTGGTCGACCTGTTCGTCGACGTCGAGCGAGTCCGGGTCCAGTTCGGACAGTGCGTTGGCCGCGTCGAAGAGCATCGCCCGATCGGCGGCCAACCCGTCGGCGGACAGGTCCGGCAGCCGGTCGTCGAAGCGGTGATCACCCGCGGCGGTGGCAACCCCCGGCCGCGACTCCAGTAAAGCCTCGACAACCCGCTCAGCCAGCACCCCGAACGCTTCCACCGCACCACCCTACCGACCGCCGCACCCTCCTCCGCCAGTTCCGCCCACCGCCCCGCACCATCGGGTCGATCAAGAGGTTTCCGTCAGGCTCGACCCGAATCCTGACGCAAACCTCTTGATCAACGCGGGCTGGCGGGCGCGGGGGTGGGGGTGGGGGGTGTGGGGGGTTCGGCTTGGCGGATGGCTTCGGCGTGGGCGAGGGTGGTGCGGCGCAGGGCTGCCTCGGGGTCGATGCCCGCCTCGCGGGCGGCGGCCACCCTGGCCAGCAGGTCGACGCCCAGGCTTGCCTCGGCATCGGCATCGGCATCGGCCTCGGCGTCGGCCGACGGGAGTGGGACGTCGACGCCCCTGCGGGCGGCACGGTCCAGGATCTGCGTCGCCAGGGCCAGCGCGGGCTGGCTCAGGGCCACCCCGTCCAACACCGAGTGCCGAGCCTTCTCCGCGCGCTTGATCCGCTCCCAGTTCTCGGTGATCTCCTCCAGGGTGCCCGCCTCGGCACCGGCGAAGACGTGCGGATTACGCCGGATCATCTTGTCGACCAGGCCACCGGCAACGTCGTCGATGGTCCACCGCTCGTCCTCGGGCAACTCCTCGGCGAGCCGCGCGTGCAGCACCACCTGCAACAACACGTCGCCCAACTCCTCGCGCAGCGCGTCGGTGTCGTCGGCGCTGATCGCGTCGTACGCCTCGTAGCTCTCCTCCAGCAGGTAACCGGCGAGGCTGCGGTGCGTCTGCGCCCGCTTCCACGGGTCACCACCCGGAGAGGCCAGTCGATCCAGCACGGCCACCGCGTCGAGCAGCCGGGCACCCGGCGGATCCCACGAGCCGTACATCAACTCCATCTCGGCCAGCCCTGGCTGCCGGGCCAGCCGCAGACCCAACTCCCGGGCCAACGCTTCGTCACCCGCCGGACCGGCCAGCCACACCACAGTGCCGTGCGTCGCCACCGCGTCCAGCAACGGCTGCGTCGCCGGGCCGTCCACCACTGTGACCTCGGCGCCCGCCTGGCGAACGGCAGTGGTCAACTCGCTGTCCGCGCCGGCCAACACCGGGTGCTGGCGTACGACGTCCCAGGCCGCAGCCGTCAACAGCCCGGCGGGCAACCGGGGTGAGGTGACCAGGAGGACGATCCGTGCCGTCATGCTCAGCTGGCCGTGCCCTCGGCCTCCGGCGCCCCGGTCGGCCCCTCCGGGGTGGAAATGTCGGTGACCGCGTCGGAGCCCGGCTCACCCAGCGGCACGCTCACCGCGGGTGCGTCACCGGCGAAGCTGAGCAGCGGGAACTCGAGCGGACGGTACCGAGGGCTGACAGTGACGTCGTAGCGACCGGCGGCCTCGGCCAGGATCCTCTTGGTCGCCAGCGCGCCGCGCAGCTGCTCGCCGTCGAGCTGCTGGGCGGCGGCCTCATCGGTCACCTCAGCGGGGATCTTGCCGGCCGCACGACCGGCGGCGATCACGTCGGCGATCTCCTCCTTGGTCGGCTCGACCGGCTCGGCCGGCAACCCGGACAGGCAGGTGAAGAGCTTCGCCACCTCCCGCACGTGCCCGGTCTCCGGGTCGAGACCGAGCTGCTGGGCGGCCTGGTCGGCAGCCACCTGGCCGCGCGGCTGGTAGTTCTTCTCGGCGGAGAGCTTCTCGCACACCTTGGTCAGCACCATGGTCCGAACCACGTCGGCCACCTTGGGCAGGGTCGGTTGCGACGCCCCGGGCTGCCCACTGGCGGACGACTCCGGCGCCGGGTTCTTCGTCCGCAGGTCCTTCATCGCGGTGGAGACCTGAACGTCGGTGATGCGCTGGTCACCGATGTAAGCGGCGATACCAGGCTCAGCACGGCAACCGGAGAGGGCGACGAGGCCGAGCGCCACAGTGGCGACGGCGGCAAGACGGCGAGCACGCATAGCCGTCACTCTCTCACGCCGTCACCCCGGGTTGTGACACCCCCCACCTTCGCTCAGCCACGACCAGGGACGGCGTCGGCGGGCTGACCGCCCCTGGTCGAGAGCACACTGCCGGCTCAGGCGCTCGCGGCGACGGCTAGTGGAGCGGGAGCACCGAGCACATCGGAGAGCAGTTGCGCGCACCACTGGAGCAGCGCCTGGTCACGCAGCGGCTCGCCACCGATCCGACGGGTGGTCGGTCGGGGCACGCTGACCTGATCGGTGGCCAGCTTGTAGACGGCATCCGGGTGGTAGCGCTTGAGCCGCATCTGCTTCGAGTCCGGTAGGGGCAGCGGGCCGAACCGTACGTGCTTGCCCTGCATGGACACGTCGGTCAGGCCGTAGCGGCGGGCCAGCAGACGGAACCGGGCCACCTCCACGAGGTTCTGCACCGGGGCCGGCGGCTCGCCGTACCGGTCGGTCATCTCGGCGATCACCTCGCCCAGCCGCTCCTCGTCGCGCGCCTCGGCGAGCTTGCGGTACATCTCCAGGCGCAGCCGCTCCACACTTACGTAGTCGTGTGGCAGGTGCGCGTCGACCGGCAGGTCGATCTTGACGTCGGTCTCCTCCTCCGGCCGCTCACCCTTGAACGCGGAGACCGCCTCGCCGACCATCCGCACGTACAGGTCGAAGCCGACGCCCTCGATGTGCCCGGACTGCTCGCCACCGAGCAGGTTGCCGGCGCCCCGGATCTCCAGGTCCTTCATCGCGACGTACATGCCGGCGCCCAACTCGGTGTGCTGGGCGATGGTCGCCAACCGCTCGTGGGCGTGCTCGGTGAGCGGCTTCTCCGGCGGGTAGAGGAAGTAGGCGTACGCCCGCTCCCGGCCCCGGCCGACCCGGCCCCTGATCTGGTGCAGCTGGGCCAGGCCGAGCAGGTCGGCCCGCTCCACGATCAGCGTGTTGGCGTTCGGGATGTCGATGCCCGACTCGACGATCGTGGTGCAGACCAGGACGTCGAACTCCTTCTCCCAGAAGCCGACCAT
The DNA here is from genome assembly GCF_040648775.1 of Micromonospora sp. NPDC049089. NCBI lineage: Bacteria > Bacillati > Actinomycetota > Actinomycetes > Micromonosporales > Micromonosporaceae > Micromonospora > Micromonospora sp. NPDC049089. The sequence goes on along the minus strand of NZ_JBEZEH010000161.1, from coordinate 2,555 downwards.
GACCTTCTCCAGGGCGTCCTCGCCCATCTGGCCGTGCGCCACCGCGACCCGCGCCTCGGGCACCAGCTCCCGCAGCCGCCGTGCCGCCCGGTCGATCGACTCGACCCGGTTGTGCAGGTAGAAGACCTGCCCGTCGCGGAGCAGCTCGCGGTGGATGGACGCGGCCACCTGCCGGTCGTCCTGCGCGCCGACGAAGGTGAGCACCGGGTGCCGCTCCTCCGGCGGGGTGGCGATGGTGGACATCTCCCGGATGCCGGTGATCGCCATCTCCAGGGTGCGCGGGATCGGGGTGGCCGACATGCTGAGCACGTCGACCGACGCGCGCAGCGTCTTCAGGTGCTCCTTGTGCTCGACACCGAAGCGCTGCTCCTCGTCGACGATCACCAGACCCAGCTGCTTGAAGCGGGTCGCCGTCTGCAACAGCCGGTGCGTACCGATGACGATGTCGACGGTGCCGTCGGCGACCATCTCCATCGTGCGCTCGGTCTCCTTCGCCGTCTGGAACCGGGACAGCTGCCGGATCTGGACCGGGAACTGGCTCATCCGCTCGGCGAACGTGTTGTAGTGCTGCTGAACCAGCAGGGTGGTCGGCACCAGCACCGCCACCTGCTTGCCGTCCTGCACCGCCTTGAACGCCGCCCGGACCGCGATCTCGGTCTTGCCGTAACCGACATCACCGCAGATCAGCCGGTCCATCGGGACGGTCTGCTCCATGTCCCGCTTGACCTCGTCGATCGCGGCGAGCTGGTCCGGCGTCTCCTGCCAGGGGAAGGCGTCCTCCAGCTCCCGCTGCCACGGGGTGTCCGGACCGAACGAGTGCCCCTTGGACGCCTTGCGCGCGGCGTAGAGCTGGATGAGCTGCGCGGCGATCTCCCGGACCGCCTTGCGGGCCCGGGCCTTGGACTTCTGCCAGTCCGAGCCGCCCATCTTGTGCAGGGTCGGCTGCTCGCCGCCCACGTAGCGGGAGAGCTGGTCGAGCTGATCGGTCGGGACGAACAACCGGTCGCCGGGCTGGCCCCGCTTGCTGGCCGCGTACTCGATGACGAGGTATTCCCGGCTGGCACCGTTGACGGTGCGCTGCACCAGCTCGACGTAGCGGCCGATGCCGTGCTGCTCGTGCACCACGTGGTCGCCGGTCTTCAACTCCAGCGGGTCGATGGTGTTGCGCCGCCGGCTCGGCATCTTGCGCATGTCCCGCGTCGAGGTGCCCCGACCGCCGGTCACGTCGTTGCCGGTGAGCAGCACGAAGCGGGACGCCTCGTCGACGAACCCGCTGCTCAGCGCACCGCAGGTGACCACCAGCTCGCCGGGGACGGGCGCGGTCGGCACCTCCTCGGTCAACCGGGCACCCAGGCCGGCGTCGCGCAGCACCTCCACCGCCCGCTGGGCGGGACCGTGCCCCTCGAAGACCAGCGCGATCGACCAACCCTCGCCGGCCCAGCGCTTGAGGTCCTCCACCACCCGCGAGGTCTCGCCGTGATAGAGCGGCGCCGGTTGGGCGGCGAGGGTCACCGCGATGGCGTCGTCCGGGGTGACGGCGGCCTGTTCCGGCGCGTCCTCCCACGGCTGCCTCGTCTCGGCGGTCTCCCCCTCCACCAATCCGAACGGGGAGAGCGTCCACCACGGCTGACCGAGCTTGCCCGCGGCGGCGCGTACCTCGCCGAGGGTGCGGAAGGCGGCAGCGCCGACGTCCACCGGGGCCTGGCCGCCGACCGCGGCGGCGGCCCAGCTGGCCTGCAAGAACTCCTCCGATGTACGCACCAGGTCGTGCGCCCGCGTGCGGATCCGCTCCGGGTCGCAGAGCAGGACGTGGGTGCCGGCCGGCATGGCGTCCAGCAGCAGCTCCAGAGAGTCGGGGCCGACCAGCACCGGGGCCAGCGACTCCATCCCCTCCACCGGGATGCCCTCGGCCAGCTTGTCGAGGATCTCGGCCAGCTCGGGATGCTGCTCGGCGAGCGCGGCGGCCCGGTCGCGGACGGCCGGGGTGAGCAGCAGCTCGCGGCAGGGCGGTGCCCAGAGCAGCGGTACCTGCTCGATGGTCCGCTGGTCGGCGACGGCGAAGGTGCGGATCTCCTCCACCTCGTCGCCCCAGAACTCGACCCGGGACGGGTGCTCGTCGGTGGGCGGGAAGACGTCGAGGATGCCACCACGCACCGCGAACTCGCCGCGCTTGGTGACCAGGTCGACCCGGGCGTACGCCATGTCGATCAGCCGGCGGGCGACCTCTTCCAGGTCCGCCTCCTCGCCGGCGGCGAGCTGCACCGGCTCCAGATCGCCGAGCCCCTTCAGCTGCGGCTGGAGCAGCGAACGGACCGGGGCCACGACCACTCGCAGTGGCCCGGTGCCGCCGTGCGCGTCGCTCGCCTCCGGGTGCGCCAGCCGGCGCAGCACGGCCAGCCGCCGGCCGACAGTGTCGGAGCGGGGGGACAGCCGCTCGTGCGGCAGCGTCTCCCACGAGGGGAAGACGACCACCTGCTCGGCCGGCAGCAACCCGCCCAGCGCGGCGGCCAGGTCGTCGGCCTCCCGGGTGGTGGCGGTCACCGCCAGCACCGGTC
>NZ_JBEZEH010000160.1:0-17602 GCF_040648775.1 Micromonospora sp. NPDC049089 | reverse complement strand
CCCGGGGGTGGGGGGCGGGCGGGCGCCGGTGGTGATTCCGTGGTTGGTTCAGGCGTGGTTCATGACGAAGCGCTCGCCCGCCGAAAGGCCGAAGTCCGGGCTCCAGAAGTCGAAGTCCTTGTTCGGGATCAGCTGGCTGGTGCCGGCGCTGCCGGCGCTGACCGCCTGCCCGTCGACGTTCGCGTAGATCCAGCCCGACCCGTCCGTGGCCCCGACACCCCGGTGCCAGAAGGTGAAGGCCTCCCAGGCATTGATTCCGGCGGCCGAGGCAACCATCGGCTTCGATCCGGCGGAGGTCGCCGAGACGAACTTGCCGTTGGCCAGCGAACGCAGGCCGAAGTAGCCGTAGTAGTCCAGGTCGTACAGCTCGAACTTCTCCCAGGTGCTGACCTTCGTGGCCACCGGGATCAGCGGCTTGCTTCCGGCACCGTCAGCGGAGACGAACTTGCCGCTGGCGGAGGACTTGAAGCTGACGAGCAGGTTCGTCTCGAGGTCGAACTTCTCCCAGGTGCTGGCGTTCGTCGCGCTGGCAATCAGCGGACCACCGTTGCTGGGGGCACTGACGTACTTGTTGTTGACAGTGGCCCTCAGGCTCACGGTGCCGTCGGTCTGGTGAACAAGCTGGAATCTCTCCCAGGTGCTCACCGACGCGGCAGCGGCGATCAGTGGCTTGCTGCCGGCACCGTTGGCGCTGACGTACTTACCGTTGACGTTCGCCCGCAGTGCGACCAGGCCGCTGCCGAGGTCGACGATGTCGAGCTTCTCCCAGCCGCCCAGCACCGGGCCGACAGCGGCCAGAGGCTTGCTGCCCGCACCGTCAGCCGAGACGAAATAGCCGTTGGAACGCGCCAGCAGACCGTGCGCGGTGCGCGCGGGAGACAGGGCCGCCGCGACGTTGAGCAGACGGTCCACTCCGCCCTGCGGGTTCAACACAGCGCCAGCGAGCCCTCGGGTCACGATCGTGTTGCGCACCTGGTTCGGTGACCACGTCGGGTTCGACTGAAGCAGCAGCGCAGCGGCGCCGGCCACGTGCGGCGAGGCCATCGAGGTCCCGCTGAAGGCCACCGACCCGTTGGTGGTTCCGCTCGCCGCGGAGACGATGTCCACGCCCGGAGCCCAGACGTCGACACACGGACCGTAGTTCGAATCGAAGTACTCGGTCGAGGCGCGACGGTCGAACCTGTCGGTGGCTCCGACAGTGATCGCCGCCGATACCCCGGCCGGGGTGTACGAGCAGGCATCGTCCGCTTCGTTGCCGGCGGCCACCGCGTAGGTGAGACCGGTGGCGATGGAGTTGCTGACCGCCATGGAGATCGCCGGGTAGTCCGGGTTCTCCGGCCCGCCGAGGCTCATGTTGACCACGGCAGGCTTCTGCGCGTTGGCGGTCACCCAGTCGATCCCGGCCACGACTTCCTCGGTGGTGCCAGCACCATCGCAGTCGAGGACCCGGACGGCGACCAGGCTCACGTCCTTGGCCACGCCGTACTTCGTGCCGCCGACGGTGCCCGCCACGTGCGTGCCGTGACCGTGGCAGTCCTGCGCCACATTGTCCCGCTCGATCGCGTCGTAACCGTTGGAGGCGCGGCCACCGAAATCGCTGTGGCTGATGTCGATGCCAGTGTCGACGATGTACGCCTTCACCCCGGCACCGGTGTTGGGGTAGGTGTAACTGCCATTCGGCTTGGGCGAAACCTGATCGATCCGGTCCAGGCCCCAGGAGGGAGGCGAGCTCTGCGTTCCGCTCGCGTGGACGCGAACCACCGGCTCCACGGATGCGACATCCGGGTCGGCGGCCAGCCGGCCTGCCTGCTTCGCGGTCATCGCGGCGGAGTAGCCGTTGACGGCGCTGCTGTACAGCCGGCGGACGCTGCCGCCGTTCTCCTTGGCCAGAGCCGAAGCGGCGGCCTTGATCTTGGCGGGCGTGGTCTTCTTGTCCTTGAGGACCACGATGTAGCGATTCGGAACGACCTCGGCGGCCTTGGCTTTGGCCAACCGGCCGTCCGCCTTGGGGGCGGTCAACTTGCTGGCGGGCTTTGGCGCCAGCGGAGCGGTCGGTTCGGCCATGGCGGCCCCACCGGTCGCAGCGGTGACGATGATGGTTGCGGAGGCGAGAGCAACGCTCGCCACCGCCGAGCGGCGTATTACGCCACGGCGTTTCACTAGGTGATCTCCCCGTTTGATCGTCGCCCGTCCAGTCCGGACGGCGGACGGGCGGTGGGGTCGGCGGCGGTGTCGATGCACCGGTAGCCGACGGACGCCCAGTCATCATGGACGACGATGAAAGCGCTACACCTCAGCCATTCGGTCGATCCGCTCGCGTTTCGTCGTCGACCGGACAGCTGCGCGTCGCTGTCGGCGACGTCCTGAAGTGACGGCTCCCGCCACCTCACCGCGGATCGCGCTACCTGACCAGCATCGAAGTGGAGCGCGTCAGCCGAGGATGCCCTCGGCGCGGGCCCAGCGCAGCAGCTCCGCCTCGGCGGCGTCGCGGTCCAGCGGCCCCTGCTCGAGACGTTGCTCCTTGAGGTGCTTCCAGGCCCGCCCGACCACCGGCCCCGGCGGTACGCCGAGCAGTTCCATGATCGCGTTGCCGTCCAGGTCGGGTCGAACCCGCGCCAGGTCCTCCTCGGCCGCGATCCGCGCGATCCGATCTTCCAGCGCGTCGTAGTCCGCCGCGAGCTGGGCGGCCTTGCGCCGGTTGCGGGTCGTGCAGTCAGAGCGGGTCAGCTTGTGCAGTCGGGGCAGCAGATCACCGGCGTCGGCGACGTAGCGGCGCACCGCCGAGTCGGTCCACTCGCCCCGCCCGTACCCGTAGAAGCGCAGGTGCAGCGCGACCAGCGCGGTCACCTGCGCGGTGACGTCCTTGGGGTAGCGCATCGCCTTCATCCGGGCCTTGGTCAGCCGGGCGCCGACCACCTCGTGGTGGTGGAAGCTGACCCGGCCGTCGGACCCGACCGCCTTCGTCGCCGGCTTGCCCACGTCGTGCAGGAGGGCGGCCATCCGCAGGATGAAGTCGCAGCCCTCCTCCTCGTAGGAGACCGCGTTCTCGACGACCGTCAACGTGTGCTCGTAGACGTCCTTGTGCTGGGCGTGCTCGTCAATCTCCAGCTTCAGCCCGGTCAGCTCCGGCAGGAACCGCTCGGCCAGCCCGGTGTCGACCAGCAGCCGCAGCCCGGTGATCGGGTCCGCGCCGCAGAGCAGCTTGGTGAACTCGTCGCGGATCCGCTCGGCGGTGATCCGGTCCAGGTCGGCGGCCATCTCGGTCATCGCCCGGTGCACATCCGGGTGCACGGCGAAACGCAGCTGGGCGGCGAACCGGGCGGCCCGCAGCATCCGCAGCGGGTCGTCGCCGAACGACTCACCAGGCGTGCTCGGGGTACGGATCACCTTCGCCGAGAGATCCTCCAGCCCACCGTGCGGGTCGGTGAACCGGTGGTCCGGCAGGCTGACCGCCATCGCGTTGATCGTGAAGTCGCGCCGCTTCAGGTCCTCGTCGAGGCTGGTGCCGTACACGACCACCGGGTTGCGGCTGACCTGGTCGTACGACTCCGCGCGGAAGGTGGTGATCTCCAGTCGGAGGCCGTCTCGCTGGGCGCCGATGGTGCCGAACTCCCGACCGGTCTCCCAGATCGACTCGGCCCAGCCCTTGATGATCCGCAGGGTCTCGTCGGGGTGCGCGTCGGTGCAGAAGTCGAGGTCGTCCCCGAGTCGACCGAGCAGGGCATCCCGTACCGAACCACCCACCAGGTGCAACTCGTGACCGGCGCGGACGAAGCGGCGGCCCAACTCGTCGGCGACCGGGGACACCCGGAGCAGTTCGGCGACGGCGTTGCGCTGCGCGGCGGTGAGTTCGCGGCGGTCGGCGGCGTGAGGAGCGGAGGCGTCGGACATGGGATCGCCAGCTTATCGGGCCGGGGTGTGATCCGATCCGCCGGGCGCGGGTAACGGGTGGGGGTTGACTATGGTCTGTGGCGTGCGGGTCGGTGTCCGACTCGACGTACCCCTGGGAGGCTGGAGATGAGCGGCGGGCTCTACCGCAGCGCCAACGCCGCGAATGACGGCGATCCCGGTGTCCGTCCCGGGGATGGCGCCACCTTCATCTCCGCCGAGCCGCTGAACCAGCCGGCCATGGAGTCGACCGCGCCGCCGCAGGAGCAGGTGGGCGAGGCCAGCGCGGCGGCCAACAGCGCGGTGATGGCGATCGGCAGCCTGGTCAGCCGGGGTACCGGCTTCCTGCGCACGTTGGCGTTGACCGCCGCGCTGGGTGGGGCGCTGGTGGGTGACGCGTACACCACGGCGCAGATCCTCCCGGGGATGGTCTACGAGTTCCTACTCGGCGGCATCCTCACCAGCGTGCTGATCCCGGTGTTGGTCCGTCGGCGCAGGGTCGACACCGACGGCGGGCAGGCGTACGCCCAGCGGTTGCTGACCCTCGCGGTGCTGACCCTTGCCGGCGCGGCGCTCCTCGCGGTGCTGTCGGCGGGACTGTTGACCAAGCTCTACGCCGGTGACGACACCGGGGAAGGCTTCCGGAGTCTGGTCAAGGCTCTGTCGTACCTGATGCTGCCGATGATCTTCTTCACCGGTCTCAGTGCGCTGATCAGCGCGGTGCTCAACACCCGGGGGCACTTCGCCGCACCGATGTGGGCGCCGATCCTCAACAACATCGTGGTGATCGCCACCGCCGGGTTGTACATCGCGATCTTCGGCGCGGAGATCGTCAAGCCGGAGGAGATGACCCCCGGACGGATCCTGCTGATCGGTGGCGGCACCCTGCTCGGCGTCGCGATTCAGGCCGCCGGGCTGCTGCCGGCGTTGCGCAAGGTGGGCTTCCGGTGGAAGTTCCGGTTCGATTTCCGCACCCTCGGCCTACGGGAGCTGGGGCGTCTCGGCGGCTGGATGTTCTGCTACGTCGCGGTGAGCCAGGTCGGCCTGATCGTGCTGTTCAACCTGCTGAACCGGGCAGGCAAGGAGAACGCCGCCGGCCCGCTGATCTACAACAACGTGTTCCTGCTGCTGATGATGGCGCACGGCATCATCGCCGTATCGATCATCACCGCGCTGATGCCCCGGATGAGCGCGGCCGCCGCCGACGGCCGGTACTCCGACGTCGCCGCCGATCTGTCCCGGGGTACTCGCACCGTCTCGGCGGTGCTCGCCCCGATCGCGGTCTGCTACGCGGTACTGGCGACTCCGCTGGCCGTGACATTGTTCCGCTACGGCGCGTTCACCGACGAGAACGCGGCGGACACCTCGCTGGTGCTGCTCCTGGCGGCACTGGCGTTGGTGCCCTTCGCGATCAGCCAGCTCTTCACCTTCGCCTTCTACGCCCTGCCGGACACCCGCACCCCGGCGCTGATCAACATTCCGGTGGTCGCCCTGCGGATCGGCGTTCAGGTGGTGCTCTACGTGGCCTTCGCCGCCCACTTCGCCGCGGCCGGGATGATGATCGGCAACGCTGTGTCCTACCTGGCGGCCGCCTTCGCCTCCGCGTGGCTGCTGCGGCCCCGAGTGGGCCGGATCGGAATGGGTGCCATCCTGCGCACGCTCGGCCGAGTCGCGGTCGCCGCGCTGGGCGCCGCCCTGGTCGGCCTCCTCGTGGTGAGTCTTCTGCCCGGCGGCGACCGGCCGAGTTGGATTCAGGCCGTTGTGCAGCTCGTGGTTGGCGGCGTGGTGATCGGCGGGACCTATCTGGGTCTGGCCATGCTGCTGCGGATCGGGGAGATCACCGAGGTGGTCGGTATGGTTCGCCGCCGCCTCGGTCGCTGAAAGTCCGCATCCGATTACAACAAGTCGGCACTCATACGGAATGTGACTACGGATCACCAGGCTGGGGATGCGCCTGTGGATAACTCCGCGATTCGCCGGTCAACCGCCGCTTCGGCCTGTGGATAACCAACCGTACGGCTGAGGGTGGCGACCCGATCGGTGGGAACGTACGGGGCGACGCGAGCGCCACGCCAGCCCAGCCCCGGCGTCGGTCACTTGCGGTGAAGCCGTAGATTAGCTAGTACATGTGCCAGCAACGTGGCTGACAACGGTCGTAACCGGACGAGTTCTTCGACAGCCAGAACCCCGCCAGGTACGGCGGGAAGATGACATGTCGGAGAGACGGGCAACCCGGGTAAGGTCGCTCTCGACGGGTACGGCAGGGGCCGACGCTGGGCGTCGACACCGGTCGGCCGGTTCCTTCAACGGCAGAGCGGGAAGCCACATGCCCAGCAGTTCGGGTTCATCGATCGACACGATCACCGAGGGAGGACGGGTGACCCAGGTCGGCGAGGGTCAGGAGGCAGACGAAAGCGCTCCTCCGGTCATGACCTTCGGTGCTCCCACGGCCGGTGAAGTCCTCGCCGAGCGGTACGAACTGGTTGAGCACATCAACAACGACAGCGCGGGTCGGCTGGTCTGGCGCGGGGTCGATGTCATCCTGCGCCGTCCCGTTGCCGTCGTGCTGCGTTACCCGGGTGGCGACTCCGCCACCGAGATGCTTCAGGCCGCCGTCGCGGCCAGCCGGGTCATCCACCCCAACCTGGTCGGCGTCTACGACGCGATCGACGAGGCCGACCGGGCGTACGTGGTGCGCGAGTGGGTCGACGGGCAGTCCCTGCGGGACCTGGCGACCGACGGCCCCCTGGACCCGGCTCGGGCCACCGCGATCGGCAACGCCGTCGCGAGCGCGCTCGCCGCGGTGCACGCCACCGGCATGGTGCACGGCAACGTCCACCCCGGCACCGTCATGATCAGCGATGAGGGTCGGGTGGTCCTGGCCGACGCCCGCACCGATGGCGCCGACAGCCAGGAGAACGACATCCGGGCGGTCGGCGGGGTCCTCTACTTCGCGCTGACCGGCTCCTGGCCGCACACCGAGGCGCCACTGCATGGTGCCACCGCCGGCCACGGCCGCGCCGCCATCCCGGACGCTGTTCGGGACGCCGGGGGTGCCATCGCCGCACCGCGCCAGGTCCGGGCGGGCGTTCCGGCGTACCTGGACGACCTGACCATGGACCTGCTCGACGCCGAAATCGCGCCGCCGTCCTCCGACGTGCTCGCCGCGGAGCTGGCGCGACTGGACGTGCCGGCCGAGGATGAGCACTACCTCGACAACAGCGGGCCGCTGCGGTTCGCCGCCGAGACCGGGGAAGAGCCGTCGCCGCTGGCCGCGGCCGGGGGTCGCAAGGTCGCCGTCGGCATCGCTGGTCTGCTGGCCGTCGCCCTGGTCGGTCTGCTGATCGGGATCATCGCGTTGGGCGGCGACGACGAGGACCCGCAGTCCAACCCGGTCGCCGCGCCGACCTCCAGTGCCCCGGCCGGCGACGCCACCCCGGCCGCCGCGGCGACGCGCAAGCTGACAGTGAAGAACGTCCGGATCATCGACCCGGACAGCAAGGACCGCAGCGAGGTCAAGGACGCCGAGAAGGTCATCGACGGTGACGAGGACAAGGGCTGGGAGACGGAGACGTACGTCAACAAGCCCAACTTCGGCAACCTGAAGAAGGGCATGGGCGTCTGGATCGACCTCGGCGAGCCGCACACCGTCAAGTCGGTGCAGGCAGTGTTGTCGGCCACCAACGCGTCCGCTCAACTGCTCGCCGGCACGACGACCTGGCCGTCCAGCTCCAGCGGTGACAAGCAGTTGGTCGCGAGCTACAAGACCGCCATCGGCCAGCCGTTCGAGGACCACGACGGCACCACAATGACCTTCAACGGCTTCGACGCCGACAAGAAATACCAGTACCTGCTGTTCTGGATCACCGAATTGGCTCCGGTCGAGGGTGGGTTCAAGCTGGGGGTGCAGGAGATTACGGTCCAAGGGTCGTGAGCCGCGCGCCACGATCCGGGCATCGCACGCACTGGACGTGGTGATGGACGGGCGCGCGGCCGCGAGTGACCTGGAGCTGCTGCGCGCGCACGTCGCCGGAGACCGGGACGCCTTCGCCGAATTGTTTCGCCGGCACCGGGACCGGCTGTGGGCGGTGGCCCTGCGGACGCTCGGCGACCGCGAGGAGGCAGCCGACGCTCTCCAGGACGCCCTGCTGTCGGCGCATCGGGCGGCGGCCCGGTTCCGTGGTGATTCCGCCGTCACCACCTGGCTGCACCGGATCGTGGTCAACGCCTGCCTGGACCGGATCCGACGCCGGCAGGCGCACCCCACAGTGCCACTGCCGGACGGCAACCGGGCCGACGGCGGATCGGGCACCGGCGGGCTCGAACCGGCGGCGCCGGCAGCGGACCACGACACCGCCCTCGTGGTCCGCGAGGCGCTCGCCGCACTGCCCCTTGAGCAACGCGCCGCGCTGGTGCTCGTCGACGTCCAGGGTTATCCGGTCGCCGAGGTGGCACGCATACTCGGCGTCGCCGAGGGGACGGTGAAGAGCCGGTGTGCCCGGGGCCGGGCCCGGCTGGCCGTGCTGCTCGGGCATCTCCGCCCCGCCGTCGTGGCGACGCCTTCGCACCGACCGGACCCCACCGGCCCGAGCACAAGCGTGCCCGGCGTCACGCCGGGGAACCCAGGCCCGGTGGAGGGCGTCGGATCGGGGTCAGGTCGATACCGGCGGGACGCCAACCAGGAGGACACGTGACGACCGAGGGGTTCCGGGAGGTCGACGCCGACCTCCTCGCTGACTACCTCGGCGGGGCGTTGGACGGCACCCCGCAGCAGGACGAGGTCGCCCTGCTGGTCTCCACCGACCCGTCCTGGGCCGAGGCGTACGGGCTGTTGGCCCCCGCCGTGGCCGAGGTGCGGACGGATCTGAGCCGCTGGGCCGAGCCGTCCCCGGAGATGCCGTCGGAGATCACCGACCGCCTCCTGGCCGCGCTCGCCGCCGCGGAGCCGACTCACGAAGCCTCGACCGGGAAGACCGACACAACCACGCCGTTCGTCGTACCGGCGCAGGGTGGAGTCGGTCGCCGACCGTCCGCTCCGACGCCCGCCGGGCGCTGGGCGTCCACCGGTCCGGGCCGCCGACGGCGCGGCTGGGCCCGCCGTGGCGCACCCGTGGCCGCCGCCGCGATCGCCGTCGTCGCCGCCGCGCTGGGCCTCAACCAGCTCTCGATGCGGGCGTCGGACGACTCCGCCGGCACCGCCATGAACCAGCCGGCCAGCGCGCCGGAGGGCGTCGCGGGGGCTGGGACGGCCCGCACCACCGGCCCGGCACTGCGCAGTGGTACGAACTACACCCCGCAGACCCTCGGGGACGCCCACGGCCCGGATGCTCCGGCTGCCAGCCGGGCGACCGGCAACACCCCGGGCGGGCAGCCGCACGTGGATGCCGAGGGCGGACGCCGTCCGTCTCCCGACGGGTCGGACCAGCTCGCCCGGCTCACCGACGAGGCCGCGCTGACCAGTTGCCTGACCAGCGTCGCGGCGGAACACGGATCGGCCCCTCTGGTGGTCGAGGTGGTCGACTACGCGCGGTTCCAGGGCGACCAGGCACTGGTCATCCACTTCACCGACGCGAACGGGGCCCGGTGGGCCTGGGTCAGCGGCCCGGAGTGCGGCGTGCCCGGGTCCGGCTCGGACAGCCGGTATTCGGCGCGGGTAGGGTGAATCCACGGTCGATGGCACGATGACCCCCCACGTGACCTGACCCACCGGATGCCCGGCTCGGGAATCCCCGGTTCGTACGATGACGTTCTGGAAGTCAGCTGCCGGCCCCACCCAGGCGTCGGCGACTCGGATCAGCATCGGTGCTCGCGCCGACGCCGAACACACACAACTCGGGAGACGGCAGTGGACGAGGTCCGCAACCTGATCATCATCGGCTCCGGGCCGGCCGGCTACACAGCGGCGGTCTACGCCGCACGTGCCAACCTGAAGCCGCTGATCATTGAGGGCGTGCAGTCCGGTGGCGCGCTGATGACCACGACCGAGGTGGAGAACTTCCCCGGCTTCGCCGACGGCATCCTCGGCCCCGAGCTGATGGACAACATGCGCAAGCAGGCCGAGCGGTTCGGCGCCGAGTTCCTCACCGACGACGTGACCCGGGTCGAGCTGGTGGACACCGGCGACGCCGGCTCCGGCGCGGTGAGCACCGTCTGGGTTGGCGAGACCGCCTACCGGGCGCGATCCATCATTCTCTCCACCGGTTCGGCCTGGCGGCCGCTGGGCGTGCCCGGTGAGCAGGAATTCCTGGGCCACGGCGTCTCCGCGTGTGCCACCTGTGACGGCTTCTTCTTCCGCAACCAGCAGATCGTGGTTGTTGGCGGCGGCGACTCGGCGATGGAGGAGGCCACCTTCCTCACCCGCTTCGCGGAGTCGGTGACCATCATCCACCGCCGCGACTCGTTCCGGGCCAGCAAGATCATGGCCGACCGGGCGCTGAGCAACGAGAAGATCAAGGTCGAGTGGAACAGCACCGTCGAGGAGATCCTCGGCGAGGACGGCAAGGTCACCGGCGTACGCGTCCGTAACGTGCACACCGGCGAGACCAAGGTGATGGACGTGACTGGTGTCTTCGTCGCCATCGGTCACGACCCTCGCAGCGAACTGTTCCAGGGCCAGGTCGAGCTGGACGACGAGGGCTACGTGAAGGTCCACGCCCCGAGCACCCGTACCAACGTGCCAGGTGTCTTCGCCGCAGGCGACGTGGTCGACCACACCTACCGTCAGGCGATCACCGCAGCCGGCACCGGTTGTGCCGCAGCGCTCGACGCCGAGCGGTTCATCGCGACGCTCAGCTGAAACAAGGAACACATCCCGGAGGAGGGGCATAGTGGGAACAACCAAGGCGGTCACCGACAAGAGCTTCGTCGCTGACGTGCTGCAGGCCGACAAGCCGGTGCTTGTGGACTTCTGGGCGGAGTGGTGCGGGCCGTGCCGCAAGGTGTCGCCACTGCTCGAGGAGATCGCCCGGGAGATGGGTGACCAGGTCACCATCGTCAAGCTCAACATCGACGAGAACCCGGAGACCGCCCGGGCCTACCGGGTGATGTCGGTGCCGACCCTCACCGTCTTCAAGAACGGTCAGCCGGTGCAGTCGATCGCTGGTGCCAAGCCGAAGGGCGAGCTGGTCCGACTCATCGAATCGGCCCTCTGAGCAGCAGGAACATCAACCGAACCCCGTACCCGCTCGTCGGGTGCGGGGTTCGGTGTCTTCCCGGCCGTACCGTCGACGTATTTCCCGGCCCCAGCCACCTCGCCGCCTGAGAGCGCATAGCCTCAAGCCTGGGCCGCCCGGCCAGCGAGTGTCGTGCAGAGGGGGTCGTGCGTGCGTCCGATCCGACCCGGTGACCGGGGACCCGCGGTCACGGAGATCCGTACCATCCTGACCGGCCTCGACCTGCTGGCCGCCGCCGACCCGCACACCGACGAGTTCGACCTCGACACCGAGCGGGCGGTCCGCGCGTTCCAGCAGTCGCGGGGGCTCAGCGTGGACGGCCGGGTCGGCGCGGAAACCTGGCGCGCCCTGGATGCCGCCCGTTGGCGGCTCGGCGCCCGCACCCTCTACCACGCGGTTCCCGAACCGCTCACCGGCGAGGACGTCCGGTCGCTCCAGGAGCGACTGCTGGAGATGGGGTACGACACGGGCCGCGCGGACGCCATCTACGGTGTCCGGACGTCGCGGGCGCTGGCCCAGTTCCAGCGTGAGGTCGGGCTCACCCCCGACGGCTCCTGCGGCCCGCACACGATGAACGCGCTTCGCCGGATCGGCCGCAAGGTGGTCGGTGGCCGCCCGCAGTGGCTCCGCGAATCCGACGCGATCCGCCAGTCCGGACCGGCGCTGGTCGGCAAGACTGTCGTCATCGACCCGGGGCACGGGGGCACCGACCCCGGGATGGTGGTGCCCGACGGCTCACTGCGCTGGACCGAGGCGGACCTGGTGCACGACCTGGCCAGCCGATTGGAGGGACGTCTCGCCGCCTCCGGAGTGCGGGTGCAGCTCACCCGAGGCCCGTCGCCCGACAGCTGCCTGCCGGACACCGACCGGGCCCTGCTCGCCAACTCGCTCGGCGCCGACGTGTTCATCTCGTTGCACCTGGACGGGCACGCCAACCCGGATGCGGAGGGCGTGGCGACCTACCACTACGGCACCGACAACGGGGTGACCTCGGCGACGGGTGAGCGCCTGGCCGGGCTCGTGCAGCGGGAGATCGTCGCCCGCACCGGGCTGCGGGACTGCCGCACCCACGCCAAGACGTGGGAGTTGCTCCGACTGACGCGGATGCCCGCCGTCCGGGTCGAGGTCGGCTATCTCACCTCTCCGACGGACCGCGCCCACCTCGTCGACCCCCGGTTCCGGGACCGGGTGGTGGAGGCGATCGTGGCCGCTGTGCAGCGGATGTACTACCCGATCGAACGAGACGTCCCCACCGGATCGCTCGACGTCAGCGAACTGCGTGCCGTGGTGACCGCCGGCACCGTGGTGGACTGATCAGCCGTACGTCAGCCGTTGGTGGAGCGGGTGGCCGGGGCGGGACGGACCGGGCGGAGCAGGGTTTCGGGGCTCATCGACCCGAGCAACTTCTCCAGCGCGTACTCGACGTCGGACTTCCAGCTCAACGCCGTACGCAGCTCAAGACGCAACCGGGGGAAGCGCGGATGCGGACGTACGGTCTTGAAGCCCACGGAGAGGAAGAAGTCGACCGGGGCCACGCAACCGCCGGCAGGGTCGTCCGCGTCGCCGAACTTGGCGTCGCCGAAAGCCTCGATCGCCTTGATCCCACGCTTGGTGAGATCCCGGGCGACACCCTGCACCAGCATCCGGCCCAGCCCGCCGCCCGAGAACGCGGCGACCACGTTGGCGGTCATCAACAGTGCCGCGTCCGCGGAGACCGGTGAGGTCGGGAACGCCATCGAACGGGGCACGTAGGCAGGCGGGGCGTACATCACGAAGCCGGCCGGCATGCCGTCCACGTACGCGAGCTTGCCGCAGGAGCCCCACTCCAGCAGCGTCTGGGAGACCCACGCCTCCTTCTCCAGGCCCGGATCGCCAGCGGCGCAGGCGCGCTCAGCGGAGACCGGATCGAGCTCCCAGTAGACGCACTGCCGGCACGGGCGCGGGAGGTCTTCCAACGTGTCGAGGGTCAGGCTGACCAGACGTCGCGACATATGGCGCATCCCCACAATAGGCTCGGTGGTGAGACCGGCATGGAACGACAGCGCCGCCTTCCTGCCCCCGACGAGCGATCGTACGCCGCCGATCGACCATACGGGAGGGGACGCGCGAATGCCCACCGCGACGGGGGACGCCGAGGACGGTCCGCGATGTGGTCGATCTGCTGCGGTACGGCGGCAGCACGACCCAGGCGGACTAGGATCGACAATCGGTGTGCCCGCCGCCATGGTCAGCGGTGTGCGGGGTACCCGGGGCGGGAGCCACTCGAGCAGCGATCGAGGTGAGGTCATGACCGGCACGACACTCGACGACTACACCGACCGGTACGCCCGGCGGGTACGCGGGATGACCGCCTCCGAGATCCGAGCACTGTTCGCGGTGGCCAGTCGTCCGGAGGTCGTCTCGCTCGCCGGTGGCGCACCGTACATCGCGGCCCTTCCGCTGGACGCGGTCGGCGAGATGCTCGGCCGGCTCGGTTCCGAACACGGCGTGAGCACCCTTCAGTACGGCATCGGTCAGGGCACCCTCGAACTGCGGGAGCGGATCTGCGAGGTGATGTCGCTCTCCGGGATCGACGCCGCATGCGGGGCCTCCCCGGAGGACGTCGTCGTCACCGTGGGCGGGCAGCAGGCACTGGACCTGGTGGCCCGGCTCTTCCTCGACCCGGGTGACGTGGTGCTCGCCGAGGGACCGACGTACGTCGGTGCGCTCGGCGTGTTTCAGGCCGCCCAAGCGCAGGTCGTCCACGTACCGATGGATGCGGACGGGCTGATCCCGGAGGCGCTGGAGACGGCCATCGCCGACCTGGCCCGTGCGGGCCAGCGGGTCAAGTTCCTCTACACGATCCCCACCTACCAGAACCCGACCGGCGTGACGCTCAGCGAGGAGCGCCGGGAACGGGTGCTCGACATCTGCGAGCGCGCCGGCCTGCTCGTCGTCGAGGACGACCCGTACGGCCAACTGGGGTTCGAGGGTGAGGCCCCGGCCCCCCTGCGGGCCCGCCGCCGCGACGGCGTCTTCTACCTCAGCACCTTCTCCAAGACCTTCGCCCCCGGGCTGCGGGTCGGCTGGATCCTGGCGCCGCACGCGGTCCGCGACAAACTGGTCATCGCCAGCGAGGCGCAGATCCTCTGCCCCAGCGGTTTCGCCCAGGCCGCGGTGGCCACCTACCTGAGCACGATGCCCTGGCGGCAGCAGCTCAAGGTCTACCGCGAGGTCTACCGGGAACGCCGCGACGCCCTGCTCGACGCGATGGCCGACCTGATGCCCGAGGGCACCAGCTGGACCACCCCGGCCGGCGGTCTCTTCGTGTGGGCCAGCCTGCCCGACGGGCTCGACTCGAAGGCCATGATGCCGCGAGCGGTCGCCGCCCGGGTCGCCTACGTGCCCGGCACCGGCTTCTACGCCGACGGCACCGGCACCGACGCCATGCGGCTCAACTTCAGCTTCCCGCCGCCGGAGCGGATCCGTGAGGGCGTCCGCCGGCTGGCCGGGGTGATGGAGCAGGAGATCGCGATGCGCCGGGTCTTCGGTGCCGTGGGTGGTGCCGCCGGGCGACGCGGCCGGGCCGGCTCCGACGTGCCCGGGCCCGACTTGGCATGATGCCGGCATGGCTACGACCGCCGAGCACCTCCTCGTGACCGATTCCGCCATCTCGGCCGACCTGCGCGTCGTGGTGCTCGCCGGTGGGCTCTCCTACGAACGGGACGTGTCGCTGCGCTCCGGTCGCCGTGTGCTCGACGCGCTGCGCGCCGTCGGGGTGGAGGCCGAGCTGCGGGACGCGGACGTGGCGCTGCTGCCGGCGCTCGCAGCCGACCCGCCGGACGCGGTGGTGATCGCACTGCACGGCGCGACCGGCGAGGACGGCTCACTGCGCGGGGTGCTGGATCTGTGCGACGTCCCGTACGTCGGCTGCGACGCTCGGGCCTCCCGGGTCGCCTGGGACAAGCCCTCGGCCAAGGCGGTGCTCCGCGAGGCCGGCATCCCCACCCCCGACTGGGTGGCGCTCCCGCACGATCGTTTCTCCGAGCTCGGCGCGGTCGCCGTCCTGGACCGGATCGTCGACCGTCTGGGCGTACCTCTCATGGTGAAGCCGGCACAGGGCGGGTCCGGGCTGGGCGGGGCGGTGGTCCGGGACGCCGCCGCACTGCCCGCCGCGATGGTCGGCTGCTTCGCGTACTACTCCACTGCGCTCGTGGAGCGATACGTGCCGGGGATGGACGTGGCAGTCTCCGTCGTCGACCTGGGCGACGGCCCGCGGGCGCTGCCCCCGGTGGAGATCGTGCCGCGTAACGGCGTGTACGACTACGCCGCCCGCTACACCGCGGGGCGGACCACCTGGCACGCCCCCGCCCGGCTGGACCCGGAGGTGGCTGCCACTGTCGCTGACGTGGCCCTCGCCGCGCACACCGCGCTCGGTCTACGGGACCTCTCCCGCGTTGACGTGATCGTGGACGCGGACGGCCAGCCGCACGTGCTGGAGGTCAACGTCTCCCCGGGGATGACGGAGACGTCACTGCTTCCGCTCGCCGTGCAGGCGGCCGGGCTGGACTTCGGCCGACTCCTCGGCACCCTGGTCGCCCGAGCCGCTGCCCGCCTCACCAGGCACTGACCTACCCGCCAACCACTTCGGCGGAGCGGACCACCCGCGGGCCGACCATGAGGTTGGCCTTGTCCTGCCGGGTCAACCTCATGGTCGGTTCCAGATCAGTGAGTCGCGCGTACGTCGGGAGTGCCGCTGCCGTCGGTGCGCGCGGCCTCGCCCGGAGTGCCAGTGCCCCTCTCATGGGCGTTCCTGCTGACGGCCTCTCCGGAGGCTTCTCCGTTGGCAGGGTCGGACGCTGCCGGGTTGGCGGATCCAGCCTCGTCGGCGCTTCCGCTCGCCGGGCCGACGTGCGGCCCGCCGGAGGGCTTCTCCGCCGAGCCGACGCCGTGAGGTCTGTCGGTGGGCATCTCCGCCTGGCCGGCGCGGAGTCCGTCGGTGGCCGTCGTGGCGGCGCTGCCGGATGCCGCTGTGGTGGACTCCCGGGCGTCTGCGGCCGGGACGCCGGGCAGGTCGGTGGCGGATGCCGTCCGAGCGGGTTCAGCCGCCGGACGGTTGACCGTGCCCGACTGGGCGGGCTCAGCCGAAGGCCGGTCGGTGACGGTGGTCGTCGTCGAGCCGGCGCCGGCGCCGGGGTCCGCCACCGGTTCGGCCCGGGGGCCGCTGTCGGCGTCGGTCGGATCAGGAGTGGAGTCGAGGGGCGGTTCCGGGATCTCCTCTGCCGCCTCGATGACCGAGACGGCCTCCGTCCCGGCTGCTGCCGCTGAGGCAGCCTCCGCTGCGGCAGCGGCGTCCGCGGCGGCGGACTGGGCCAGCAGACTGGACGGCGCCTGCCACTGGATGCGGGGTGGCTCGGCGAGCGGGCGGCCACCGAACTCGGCGAGCCAGGCCGCGACGAGCGCCAGATTTTCCCGCCACTGCGCCTCGGAGATCGGCGGCAGGATCGAGTCCCACAGGGACAGGAACGTACCCCGCAACTGAAGGCGGCCGTACGGGCGAGCGAGGAACCACATGTGCAGATGAGCGGAGCCGTCGCCCCAGCGATTGACGTGCACCCGTGCCACGCCGTCAAGCGACCGGATGGCCCGCTCCAGACGTACCGTCATCACCCCCAACTCGGCAGCCAGCAGGTTCGGCAGGTCGCCGAGGTCGAGGTGGGTGCGCGATTCCAGGATGAGCACCATGGGCAGACCGGTGGGCCGGTCCATCGCGCGGACCCGCCACCGCTCGCCCACCCAGATGTAGGCGTCGTCGGGTGCGTTGCAGGCGGTGCATTCCCGGAGACCCTCGCCCTTCCGGGGCGGTTCGACCGGGACCGGATCATCGAGTTGCTTCACGTGGAGGTCACCCTCGAAGGGAAATGACGGCCACTGGGTGAAGTCCGGGACTGAGGGAGGGTTGTCGTGCACGACGCTGACCCTAACCGAGTCTGGCACCGCTGTCCCTACCTGATCGAGCGGTCCCGGGCCACCGGATCGGTACCCACCGCCGGCCGGCTGTTCGTGCTCGCGCAGGCACCGAGAGGCGCTATCCACAGGCTGCCGAGATCCTGAACACAGGCCGTCATCCACAGGCTCACACCCGCTCCCACGCGCTGTTTCACGTGAAACGGGGGGTGCCTGTGGACAACCGGTGTGGATAACTTTTCGGCCAGTCGGTCGTTGTCCGCGAGCCTCCGGATCGGCGGGTTTGACGGCCGCCGCAGACGGAATCGAACGGGTGCCTTCCGAGGGGCTGCGCGTGCCACCGTCGGAGCGGTATCCGGCCGCCGGCGACCGTCCGCTGGCTCATGTGGCCCACGTCGGCGCCGACGGTTGGCTCGTTCGCGGACCCACACCAGCACAGACCTCGACCGCGCGGCCTGGATGCCCCGGAGGCCCGGATGCTCCCTGAACGCCGCAAAGGGCGGGGGCATCGCACGGCAGCACCGACATCGAGTGTCTGAGGTGAAGGGGTCACGCCGCTTGACTAGCCACTCCGAACGCCGGGTTTTCGATCGGTG